>JAWKPF010000009.1 GCA_041390825.1 Thermomicrobiales bacterium | reverse complement strand
CTGTGGGGCGAGGTACGCGCCTCGAATGGCGTGCACGTTATGGCGTACGACGTTCCGGGAGCACTCTCTTACGACCAGGGTGAGCGGTCGTTCTTCGTTTCGCTGCGTGGCGCGAGCATGGAGGAGATTGCGGCAGCCTGGAACGGCCTGCTCCCGGGCGCGACGGTGGTTCAGCACCTTGCACCCTCCGGGTGGGCGCCCCTCTACGGCATGCTGACCGACCGGTTTGGCGTAACGTGGGTGCTCGATGTGGCAGCGGGCAACCATCAGCAGTAGGCACAACGAGCTGATCGGTCAGTTCGTCGAAACAGAAAACGGGCAGATGGAAAACGCCATCTGCCCGCTTTTCGTTGTTCAGAATTGCTTCTACAGACCTGCAGCCTTGGTCAGCGCGCGCTTGGTCAGGACGCGCACCAGATGGGCGCGATACTCGGCCGAGGCGTAGACATCGCTGTTCAGCTCGCCGAGATCGTCGGCGGCAAGCGCTGCGGCAGCGGCGATGCTGTCGGCATCCAGTTTCTTGCCGACCAGAGCGGCTTCAGCCGAAGTAGCGCGCTTGGCGTGTTCGGGAGCGCCGGTCACCGCGATCCGCGCGGACTCGACCTTTCCGTCCTTTTCCTTGACCGCTACAGCCACGCCAACAACGGCGTAACCCGAGGCCGGGTGCGCGTGCTTCACGTAAGCCTGCCTGGCGCCCGCGAAGTCACTCGGGATGTTGACGCTGGTCAAGATCTCGTCCTCGGTCAGCGAGGTGGTCAACAGCCCGACGAAAAGGTCGTCGAGCGCGATGTCTCGCTCACCACCGGTTCCCTTGACCGTGACGGATGCATTCAGGGCGAGCATCACGGCAGTAAGGTCGGCCGCAGGGTCGTTGTGCGCCATCGAGCCGCCAACTGTGCCCCGATTTCGCACCGACGGGTCGCCGACCTGCTTGGTGGCATCCACGACAACCGGGAAATCGCCGAACTTGTCGGAATCGACCACGCTCGCATACGTGGTGGTCGCGCCGATCTTGACGCCCTTCCCATCTTTGATACCAGAGAGACCCTTGATCCGGCCGATATCGACGATCGTGCCGGGCGCCGCCAGGCGGAGCTTCATCGCCGGAATCAACGAATGACCGCCAGCCAACACCTTGGCGTCCGGGTTCGACGCCAAAATGCTGATCGCTTCATCGACGCTCGTCGGACGAACGTACTCGAATTGCTGTGGGTACACCTTTGCGCTCACCTTTCCTACTTCAGAGACCGCGGGTCCTGCCGCCGCGTTCAGTGCGTTCCTAACGAGCCGCGTTGATCGACTCCCAGATCCGTTCCGGGGTCATCGGCATCTGAATGTTGTCGACACCAAGATGGCGCACCGCGTCGACCACGGCGTTTCCAACTGCCGGTGTCGATGCGATGGTACCGGCCTCGCCGGCGCCCTTGGAGCCCATTGGGTTAACCGGACTGGGCGTCACGGTGCTGTCGAGGTCGTACCAGGGAACCTGGCTCGCCTTGGGGACCGCGTAATCGGAGAGCGAGCCGGTCAGCAACTGTCCGTCCTCGTTGTAGTACGCGCCCTCGTACAACGCCTGCGCCAGACCCTGGGCGATACCGCCATGAATCTGACCGCCGACGATCAGCGGATTGATGACATTTCCGACATCGTCCACCGCCAGGTATCGAAGGACGTCCAGTTCGCCGGACTCGGTATCGACCTCGACCACGCACACATGCGTGCCGAATGGGAATGTGCAGTTGGGCGGATCGTAATAGGTCGTTTCATCGAGGAACGGTTCCATCCCCTCGGGAAGGTCATACCCAAGGTGCGCCGCGGCGGCGACTTCCTGGATCGATTTCGCCGCTTCCGGAGAACCCTTGACGAAGACCTTTCCGTTCTCGAACTCGACATCGGCTTCGGATGCTTCCAGCATGTGAGCGCCGAGCTTCTTGACCTTGTTGATCACCTTGTCGGTCGACTTGTAGATCGCCGTTCCGCCGACCGTGAGCGACCGGCTGCCGTACGTCCCGAAGCCGAACGGCGTGCCGAGCGAGTCGGAGTGCTTGATCTGGACATCGTCATAGGGGATCCCCAGCTTGTCGGAAACGAGCTGAGCAAACGTTGTCTCGTGGCCTTGCCCATGCGGCAGTGAGCCGGTGGTGACCACCGTCTTCCCCGTCAGCTGAACGCGGATGTTGGCGCTCTCCCACAAGCCAGCGCCCCAACCTTCACCGCCCAGACCAATCCATTTCGAGGGAGCGACTCCGCAGACCTCGACGTAGGACGAGAGGCCGATGCCAAGCACCTTCTTCTCGCCTGCCTCGATGCGCCGTTTCTGCTCCGCGCGCAGGTCCTTGTACCCTACGAGTTCGAGCGCTTTGTCGAGTGCGCGCTCATAGTTGCCCGAGTCGTACGGCAACATGCCGACGCCGGTGTCATAGGGGAAGTCTTCCGGCTGGATGAAGTTCTTGCGTCGCACTTCGGCCGGATCGACTCCGGTTGCGGCGGCAACAGCATCACAGACACGTTCGATCAGGTAAGCCGCTTCCGGGCGGCCGGCGCCTCGGTAGGCGTCCACCAGCGCGGTGTTGGTGTACGCGGCAACGACATCGACCCGAATGTTCGGAATCTTGTAGCACCCCGCGATCATCCGTCCGTAGAGGGTGGTCGGGATTCCCGCGGCGATCGTGGAGAAGTAGGCGCCGATATTCGCCCACGTCTTCACCTTCAGCGCCTTGATCGAGCCATCCTTGCTTGCGCCAACCTCCACATCGGAAATGTGGTCGCGGCCATGGGTGGTCGAGACATAGTTCTCCATCCGGTCTTCGAAGAACTTGACCGGCCGTCCGCCCAGTTTCTTCGAGATCGCCATGGTGAGCGGCATGTCGTAGTAGCAAAAGATCTTCGCGCCAAATCCGCCGCCAATGTCGGGCGAGATCGTGCGGATTTTCTGCTCGGGGATGCCCAGCACAAAGGCCGCGATGAGCAACCGCATGACATGCGGCGCCTGGGACGTAATCCAGAGGGTATAGTCGCCCGTCCCCGGATCGTACCGGGCGATGGAACCACGCGGCTCCATCGGGTTCGGGATCAGACGCTGATTGACGATGTGCAAGCTGGCTGTGACATCCGAATCCGCCAGCGCCGCATCGACGACATCAGCGTCCTTGCCGCAGGACCACTCCAGCACGATGTTGTTGGGGGCTTCCTCATGCAGCTGTGGCGCGCCCGCTTCCGTCGCTTTCTTGGCATCGACGACCACGGGCAGCTCTTCGTACTCGACCACGACCGCTTGCGCGGCGTCGCGCGCCAGATATTGGCTCTCCGCAACGACCACAGCCACCGGATCGCCCGCGAGATGGACTTCGTTGACCGCCAGGACGCGGGGAGTTACCGCATGATTTGTCACTCCGCCCGCTTGCCAGGCTGCCGGAAGCGGATTGAGATCCATGAAATCTTCGCCAGTGAACGCCGCCACAACGCCGGGCATCGCCAATGCCGGGGCGAGATCGATGTTCTTGATCTTCGCGTGCGCGAAGGGTGAACGCACCAGGCCGATATGCAACAAACCCGGCATGCGCAGATCGTCGATGAACTGCCCTTGCCCGGTGATAAGACGTGGATCCTCGCGCCGCTTGATCGCCTTTCCGACCATCCGCTCAGGCGCGTCGATGGAAGCAACCATCGCTGAACCTCCTTGTCACGTGACCATGCACGGTCTGCCACCTACGCCGGCGGCTCCGCGCACCCGTTCGGTCGATGCGGGCAACCTAGCCCTTCTTGGCAGCGTACTGGATGGCTTTGACGATGTTCTGGTACCCGGTGCAGCGGCAGAGGTTTCCCTCGAGCGCGTGCCGAATCTCTTCTTCGGTCGGATCCGGATTGGTCTCCAGAAAGGCGGAGGCGGCCATGATCATGCCCGGTGTGCAGTAGCCGCACTGCAGGCCATGCTCCTCCCAGAAGCCTTCCTGCACCGGATGCAGGTTGTCCTCAGTGCCGAGACCTTCGATGGTGGTAATCGATGCGCCGTCGGCCTGGACGGTGAGGACCGTGCAGCTCTTGACCGCCTTGCCATCGATGTGGATGGTGCACGCACCGCAGGAACTGGTGTCACACCCGACGTGGGTGCCGGTCAGCGCCAGGTTCTCGCGAAGGAAATGCACGAGCAGCTGCCGCGGCTCGACCTCGGCGTGGTGTTCGACGCCGTTGACGGTGATATCAACCGGAACGACGCTTTGCGCTACCGCCGTTGACATTGGTGAACTGCTCCTTTCGAAATCACCGAAGACTCCGTCATCGTCGGTGTTCCCTGTACGGTCATCGCCGGTGCCACTGCTCGACTCGACCGATCGTCGTCGCGCGTGCCGCGGATCCGTCCCGCGTACGCCACCTGCGAAGCGAACTTCGCGCGTGGCAGCAGCATCGTGAAGTGATGGCAGTATATCCCGCCCAGTTGCCGCGCGGTATCCGGGCGGATCGCCACAGGTTCGCAGTCGTGCCCTGTGCTAGGCTACCGCCCAATCCGCGGCAGGAGCGCGCCGCAATGGCATCCACGGCGACGAAGGCGAGATGGCATCGACCGATCAGGTGAGACCGACCGGTTCCGCTCCGTCGCCAGGCGAAGGCACGTTCACTGTCCTGCGTCTCAATCCGGCATTTCGCCGGCTGTGGATGTCGACGGTGTCGACAACGCTCGGCCAGTGGATGCAGTCGACCGCCATCGGCTGGCTGGCGCTCGACCTCTCCAATCGTTCTTCGTTCGTCGGTTTGGTCGCGTTCGCGGCCGGAATCCCCTTTCTCTTCGTTTCGATACCCGGCGGATTGCTGCTCGACCGGTTCGATCGGCGCAAGGTGCTCATCGCCTGCCAGGCGACTGCATCGATCTGCGCGGTGCTCCTCTCGATCGATGTCGTGACTGGCTACGTCGTGGCCTGGCACCTGCTGTTGTTCGCGTTCATCAATGGCTCGCTGCAGGCAATCATGAATCCTGCGCAACAGGCCATCGTTCCATCGCTCGTTTCTCGGGAACGGCTCACGAACGGCATCGCCCTCATGAGCGCCGGGCAGAACATGACGCGTGTGGTGGGTCCATCGGTGGCGGGCGCGATCATCGGGTTCGCCGGCACGGGAGCCGCCTTCTTCTGCCAGGCAATCGCATTGGTCGTTGCGCTGGTCATGTTGCTCACCACCCGATTCCCGGAGATGGCGGCCAGGAACGCGGTCACCTCGTTGGGGTCGGTGTTCGACGGCGCCCGCATTGTCTGGGGCCGGCGCGATCTTCGCGCGATCATGACCCTCATTTCGATCACGATCCTGTTGGTCTTCCCCTATCTATCGTTTCTGTCGGTCTTCGCGCGGGACGTGCTCGATATCGGTCCTGAAGGACTGGGGGTGTTGATGGCGTCGTCTGGCGGCGGCGCGGTGATCGGATCGATCTACGTCGCCTCACGCAAGCAACAGCCGACCGGACGGGGATTCGTCGTCGCCGCCATCGCCTATGGCTTCATCATTGCCGCGTTCGCGTTCTCGCCCAACCTGCTGGTAGCCGTTGTCTTGCTCGTCGCGGCGGGTTTCCTCGGTTCCGCCTATGTGAGCTCCGTGAATGCAGCGTTGCAAAGCCGCATTTCGGACGATGTGCGCGGCCGAGTGATGTCGATCTACATGTTGACCTGGGGGTTTACGCCCATTGGTTCGATCGCGATCGGCGCAATCGCCTCAGTACTCGGGATCTCGACGACCATCGCAGGGGCCGCGATGCTCGGGAACGCGCTACTGGTCGCCCTCTACCTGTTCGACAAACAGGTCCGGGAGATCTGAGGCGCTGCCAAGCTGGAGAACGATTCGCGCAGTCTCCGTTCGAGCCTGCGATGCCAGATCGGCAACGATGGCGCGAATCTGTGCGGCTTGCCGGTCGATGTTGCCGTTGCCAGGCTGAATCGGGCCAATGTCCGAAATCACCGCCTCCTGCACCCAGTGCTGCAGCGACTTGCGCACCCGGTTCAACGAGGGGGCGGAGATTCCAGCAGCGGCGGCATCTGCGAGTACCCATTCACGCAAAACGCGGTTTGGCAGTGGCAGGCTGGCCGCTTGATGAAGCACGCCTCGATCGGCGCGCACCTGTTCGGCATCCACAGACCAACGCGTGACCAGGTCGACGGCTGTCCGGCTTGCTGATGCGCGTCGCGCGATCTCCTGGTCGACTGCGGAGAAATCCGGCCCGGAACTGGTGGTTGGACCAAAAAGCGGTCGGTGCATATCGAACCAGCTCGCGCCGGCAGCACTCGAGAGACGAACGTAATAGAGCCCGACGAGAAGGTCGCTGGCGGCACGATCCTCGAGTCCATCGATTGCTGCCATACGTGCGCGCGCCGCACCGCCTGGTATCCGGCCGGTCAGCTCGTCTGCCGTTGCCTCGAGCAAGATCACCTCCTGCGGCTTGACAGTGGCGCGCGTGATGCCGCGCCCACCGGACAGGACGTAGGTGGTCATCGCGCTCTGCGGCGCAAAGAACAAACCCGGCACGATGACTCCGTTGGCGCGCCAATCACCCAGGTGATCGGTGTACGCGGGACCAACGCTGGCCAGGGCCGTCAGCATCTCGACGCTCACCTGCTTGCTGCGCGCAGTCTCGATCGAGAACTTCGCGTCGGCGGCCTGCATGATGAGGTCGTCGCCGCGACGACCGAGCAGCACGAAGTCAGGGTTTTGCAGCGAGCGCTTTGACGCTGCGTATGCGACATGCGGCATCGCGTCCAGTCGAATGACCTGCTCCACCCGATACGGTTCATCACCAGGAATGCCAACCTCGGCGCCAATCAGCGATCCGATATGGTCAGAAACGATGTCGCTCCAGCTGGACCCGATCAGCGCGCTCGAGCCGCCGAGATCGGCGAGACCCATGAGCCGCCGATCGAGCAGCGCCCGGATCAGCGACCCGCCGGGAAACACAGGGGAACGAAAGTCTCCGTCGGATTTGGGTTTGGTGGCAAACGTCAACGATGTACTCGACTCGAATCAGACAACGAATCACTCTTGTCGGAAAGCATAGCAACCAATTGCTGCGCTTCCGTAAAATTGGCGGCTGGAGTGATTCCGGTCGGTCGGTCCCGCATCCGGGGTTTTGGCTCGTCCATGGGACCAGGAGAAAGCATTCATGGTAGCGGTTCAGCAGAACCCCTCGACCACCCAGGCCGCCACGGGCGCGCAAATGGTGGTTGCCGCGCTCGAAGCGCACGGCATCGACACGGTTTTTGGTATCCCCGGGGTGCACACCCTCGCGCTCTACGATGCGCTTGGCGAATCCTCACTTCGTCACGTGTTGGCACGGCACGAGCAAGGTGTCGGGTTCATGGCCGATGGCTATGCTCGGGCGACGGGCAAGCCGGGCGTCGCCGTCGTCATTACGGGACCAGGCGTCACGAACATCGCCACGGCGGTTGGGGAGGCGTACACGGACTCGAGCCCGCTGCTGGTCATCTCGTCGAATGTCGAAAGCCCGTACCTCGATGACATGCGCGGCAATCTGCACGATCTGAAGGATCAGATGGCCGTGATGAAGGCGGTCACCAAATGGAATGCGCGCATCACCAACGTCGACGATGTGCCGTCCGTCATGGAGGAAGCACTTGACCGGCTGGAGACAGGTCGCCCGCTGCCGGTGCATGTCGAAATACCGCTCGACGTGCTGGATCGGAGGGCGACCGGAGCAACTGCGCCGCGCGAACCGTTCATCATCGTGCCCGAACCGGACGATGAAAAGATCGAAGTGGCAGCCGCGTTGCTGGCGGATGCCAGGCGCCCGCTGATCTATGCCGGAGGCGGAGCCGTCTCCTCCGGCGCAGCGCCATTCGTTCTCCAGTTGGCGGAACGGCTCAAAGCGCCGGTGCTGACCTCGATCATGGGGAAGGGCGCGATCCCGGAGGATCATCCCCTCTCGCTCGGCGCGCTGTGGTCGGCCGGCAACGTCGTCGATGACTACCTCAAGCAGGCCGACGCAGTGATCGTGATCGGCTCGAAACTGGGCGCTCAGGCGACCCAGATGTTCCAGATGTCATTGCCGGAAACGCTGATTCGCATCGACATCGATCCACGCGAGATGCATCTCAACGCTCAGCCATCCACTCCCCTCCTCGGGGACGCCGCGCTGATCAGCGAACGGCTGGTGACAGCACTTTCGGACACGGTCGAGTTGGCTGGTGTGGACCAGACACGCGAGGTTCAGGCGGTCCGCAAAGCGGCCGAAGCGACAGCGTGGTTCGCGGAGCGGAGGGACTACATCGATGCGCTGCGCCGCGCGATTCCCCGTGACGGAGTGCTCAGCACGGACATGACGATGATGAGTTATGTCGCGTGCGGTGTTTATCCGGTCTACGAGCCACGCACGTTCTTCTTCCCGAGCGGATTTGGCACGCTTGGGTTTGCGGTGCCAGCCGCCATTGGCGCGAAAATCGGTCGCCCCGATGCAGCAGTGGTCGCGGTGGTCGGCGACGGCGGGTTCCAGTACACCATGGGCGACCTCGGTTGCGCGGTACAGGAACGCCTGGGTCTGCCAATCGTGATCTTCAACGATTCGACCTACTCAGCAGTCAAGCACGCGCAGAAGCATGAGCGCGACGGCCGCTACATGGCAGTCGATCTCGTCAATCCGGACTACGTGAAACTCGCGGAGGCGTATGGTATCCCAGGGGTGCGGGCAAACTCCCCCGAAGAGCTCGAGCGCGAGGTGAAGCTCGCGTTCGACCGGGAGTTGCCGACCATCATCGATGTTCCGATCGCGCCCTGGGTCTAGTTCCCGGACGATTCGATCTTCAGGAAACGCTCGACGCGCCGCGGCTGCACGATTGCGACCGCGGCGCTCGCCATTCCAGCCAGCAGCAGGATGCGGCCAAGCCAATCCCAACCGTCCACACCATAGACCAGCTCGACTCTGGTGCCTGGCTCAGACGCGGTGACCGTCATGAATCCGTTTGCGTCTTTCGTGATGTCGGCCGGTCGGCCGTCGACCGTTGCGGTCCAGCGAGGGAACCAGTTGCGTCGAACTTCGAACGTCGTCGACGGTTGCGAAACCGTCGCGGAGTAGCGCTGATTCTCCAGGTCGATCTCGGTCGTCTCGGCGCCGTCGGCCGTAATGACGGGGGTCGGATCGCGCACGAGAAAGACGCTGTAGGTGCCGGAGTCCGAAATCGATTCCAGAGCCGTCGAGCTGCGCGCCGCATCGAGCGCTCGTCCGAAGACGACAACGGCGCCAATCCCCTGGCCAGAGAGAAATTCGGGATCGAGCGTGGTTGCCGGATCGGGATAGACGTGCTCACGTTCAGGGTTGTACTCCCCGGCAAGGTCCTTCTGCCAGTACCAGAGCCAATCGTCGAAATAGAAGGGTCGCTCGCTCCACTCGATCGACCAGAACTGATCGTGCCAGGAGAGAATGCTGCCGAGCACCAGAATGGCGGTTCCCGGCTCGTCTCGTTCGTTGGCCAGTTCGACGGCGTGCTGTTGGTCCAGCATGTAGGAGTCGCCAGTGTTCAGAACCGGATAGAGGGCTCGGTCGCTTTCCGGAACAGGAGAGCTGTCGACAAAGATATACAGCAGGAGCGTGAGCAGAGTCCCCGCAACGAGCCCCAGATTGACGATCGTCAGACGGTACCGCTTGATCAGATCCGCCAGAAGGGCCAGCGTCACATAGACCGCGAGCGCCGCAAGAAAGAACGTGAGGGCACGCTGGAACGGCATGAGCCGCGTGGCTTCGAGCTGTTCGATATGGGGACCAGGCATGAGTCCGCTGAGGAGAATGGTTACTGCGAAATAAGTGATTGTGGTGAACGCAACGAAGCGCCCAGCTCGCAATTCAGGGCGTATGAAGGCAAGCGCCAGTCCGGAGAGCCCGAGCCAAAGGATCGGGCGCGAGACCGCCGTCATCGATGCGTCCCAGTACTCCCTCAGCGAGTCGTATCTCTCGTAGACGACGAAGAAATACAGATCGTTGTACCGAGCCAATGCGATGAGGAGCGGCGCCGCCAGCAGCCCTGCCATGACAACGATTGCCGCCGCGGCCGTGACCTTTCCCCGGAGATGCTCACGCCGATCTGACTCCCAACAGAGCGACGCAATCATCCCAATGGCGATCGCGGCCAACGGAATGAACGACCGCACGTTTGTATAGACTGCGAACGCGGCCACAATCGACGCGCAGGCGCCCCAGCGGATCGAGCGCGCCCGTACCGCGTGAAACGAGATTGGCAGGAACGCAAGCAGCGCGGTCATCGCCAGACTGCTGCTGACGAGTCCCCAGTCGACGAGCTCCCAATAGCCGCCCGACCACCAGAAGCCGCGCACCGAAATGTGGAACACCAGCGCGAGCACGCCGACACCAAGCGGAATGCGGTCCTCCCGTGCCAGCAACAGGTATCCAAGGGCTGGCAGGAGAAAGATCACGATAACGGCGAGCTTGTGGGCTGCCATCATCGGGAGCGCTCCGAGCATCGCCGCCCAGATCAGCACTTCGAATGCGGGCGCCCCGAGCGGGTAGAACTCGACCGGGTAGCCACCCTGATGCGCTGAAACCCAGCGCATCACCTCACCGCTTGCCAGGGAGCGGCGCAACAGCTCGGCCCTTGTGGCGTGAAACGGGTGATCCGCCGCCCCAAAGGTGCGCACAAAGCGTTCGGTCGTGCCGTCCGGAAGCGGAATCTGATTCCAGAGATCGAATGCGCCCAGCCGGTGGAAAACCCAGAGCGCAAGGATCGCAAGAAAAACGAGCCAGAAAGCATCGATCGCGCGTGAACGCCGAAACCGAATCCTCGGACTCGGAATGGAGTTCATCGCTCGATCGCCTCGGGCTCGGGTTCACCATCCTCTGGATCGAGAGCAAACCACAGCAGCGCCAGCACTCCGGCGATTGACGCTCCAATGCAGATCCAGTAGACGGCATCGAGCAGGCGCGCATTGCCGATCTCCGGCAAACCCTCGTAGAAGCGGGACCAGATCTCCGGCACCGATCGCACGATGAAGTAGTAGCTGGTGACAGCCGTGGGCTCGGCCCCCCATCGGAGATATCCGAGCAGCGCGGCGCTCAGGGCGCCCCAGACGAGCACTCTGGCGACAACAGCATGGCGAGTGGCAGACCGTCGATCCATCGGCAGCACGTCAGTTCATCTGGATATGCCAGTACGGGATAACGTACCGCGTGTAGATGATGAGATTCATGAAGACCAGTCCGAAAACAACCAATCCGCTTCCGATAGGCCGAATCGGCCGCGGGATCAGCGTCCGAAGCCCGAGCAGCACGAGAAGTGCGAATGCATTCACGATCGGGAAGAAATAGCGGGCTTGCGTCAGCGAGAACTGGGTGCCGAACTGGATGACGGCAAGATAGGCAGTAACGACCGAAAGCAGGAGAACCCCAACACCGATTGCCTGCGCTCGGTCGGGTGGTTCGAAACCAAGCGGTCCGCTCGCATCGCTCTGGGAGTAGTGCCGCATTGCCGCGAGTAATGCGTAGATACCGAGTCCGACCAGGCCAGCGACAATCGGAAAGGCGATCAACCAGAGAAAGCTGCTATCGAGATGAATCCTGCGCCAACCGAACTCACCCCAGGTCTCCCGCCAACGCATCCAGACAAATCCGCGGTTGAACAAGAGCTCGGTAAAGGTTCCTCCCGGCTTGTTCCAGGGCGATTGCAGCGTGCGGATCTGCTCGAACGCGTCCAGGTTGCCGTAGGTTCGGTAGAACCACACGTACCAGGGAAGCACAAGCACGCCGCCAACACCGGCCGTTACGATTCCTCTTGGGACCCAGCCGCGCCAGTTGCGCCAACCGCACCCGAAGATGATCGCCATCGCGATCGCGGGAATGATGAAGAGCGAATTGCTCTTCGCCAACATGGCCAGACCAAGCGCAGCCCCAACCCACGCGCACGTGACGAAGTCGAACCCGCTCCGCAGACCACGCGCGAGCAGGTAGATCACCAGGCTGACGAACGCGATCCCGGCGATGTCGTTGTTCACCATCGCGCTCTCATACGAGACCTGCGGTTGGAAAGCTACGAACGCCGGCACGGTGATCAACAGGAAACGGTCGTTCGGAAAAAGCTGGCGCGTCGTCAGAAATGCCAGCAAGATGACCGCCAAACCGAACAGAATCGCCATGGCGCGGAGCACATACTGGAGGGACTCGGGTGAAAGCGATTCTCCCGCCTTTGCCACGGGCGCGAGCAGCAGGTAGTAGAGCGGAGGGTGGTTGGCGACGTACTGCGTGCCGGCGGGAAACTGGCCAATGAACCCCCAGCTTGCTGCCCGGAACGGATCGTTCAGCCAGCGGGGATTGTCTGGCTCGCAGGGACTCCAGTCGAGGATGAACTGGCAGTAACGATAGTAGTAGTCAGGGAGGATATCTCCCTGCCAGGCAGCGAACTCGGTATCTGTCAGGCGCTCGAAACTGTCGAGGCAGTCTTTTCCGTCGTTCGTCGGGCAGCGGAAGAGTTCGGGCGGACGCTGCTCGGTTACGACCGTCTGCAGGTAGTTGAAATGCGCAACCTCGTCGTGCCCGCTAAACGGCGGAAAGACGAGGACCGTCAGGATCTGCTTGGCGACGAAAACAATGAAAAGAATGAGCAGGAATCGCCCGACCGTGGTGCTGGCGAACTGGCGCAGGCGCTCGCTCCGGGATGGCGACCCCGACGTGGCTTCGACCGCGTCGGGGTGTTCTCGTGATTCGGGCTGGAAGGGCCGCTCAGCGGCATCCACCGCTAGCTTCCGGCGGCCGCTGGAGTTTTTCGGACTTGCTTGATCTCGTGATATTCCTGGTCGGCATTGACCTGATCGAGATCGTGCCGTTCACCAAGGATGTTCTCGGCAGCCAGCAATCCGGTTTCGATCGAGTGATCGGTGTTGTTGTAACGGAAGGTTCCGTAACGACCGATGATCTGCAAATTCTCGAGACTGTCGATGAATGCCTTGATCTTGTTCAGCGGCTTCTCGTAGCCCATCACGTACGAGGGATAGGCCCGGGGCGCGCGGATAGTGAATCCGCCGATCACTTCGGATCGGTCGATGAACTTGAGGTCGTTCACCAGATGATCGACCGCGTTCTCGACCAGCTCTTCTTCGGTCATCTCCCAGATATGGTCGCCAAAGGAACAGAAGTATTCGATCACCAGCGACGTGAAATCGTCGCCGGGGACCATGTAGGGGCTCCAGTTCTTCGGTTCATGGAAGCGACCAAAGAGGATGCGCTTGTCGTGCACATAGAGCCAGGTATCGGGGGTCACCTGTTTGCGCTTGAGCATCACATTGACGGTGATGATGTTGCGGAACGTGAGCGAATCGGCTGCAGCCAACACGTCGGCCGGCGCGGGAGGATCGACGATCTTGGCGAGCACCGTCAACGGAATGGACGAAATGTAGTTCGTCGCTTCCAGGCGCTCCTCGCCATTCTCGGTTTCGACCGTCACTCCTGTAACGCGGTTTCCGTCACGATGCACCTTGGTGACGCCAGCACCAAGCCGCACCTGGTTGCCCATGGCTTCGATCTTGTCGGTCATGCGTTCGGAAAGGCGTCCGAATCCATACTTCGGGTACATGAACTCATCGATCAGGGAAACGACTGCGCCCTTGGACGGGACGACGGCATCCTTGACCGCCGTGACGATCGACATCCCCTTCGAGCGCTGCGTCACCCAGTCGCCACTCATCTGGTCACACGGTAGACCCCAGACCTTTTCCGAGTAGTTCTTGAAGAAGAGCTTGTAGAGCGTCGGACCGAACTGGTCGATGTAGGCGTCTTCCATCGATTCGACCGGTGTCGGACGCACCTTCTTCTGCGCCCGGGTGCGGCCGTAATCGGCCATTGCCTGAGCAGCTGTCACCGGACCGATGGCTTTGAGCGCGTTGCTGATCTTGAGGGGATAGTCGACGTACTTGCCATCGAAATAGATCCGGCTAATGCGGTTGACCCAGAGCAATTCCTCGCCGATCACTTCCTTGAAGAGATCGTTCAGGCGGTCGTTCTTGGTAAACCAGCGATGCCCACCGATGTCGAACTTGAACTCGCCGTACTCGGTGTCCCGTTTGATGGTGCGGGCAAGACCGCCCACGAATGGCGCCCGCTCGACGACGGTCGCCTTGACGCCGGCTTTCGAAAGCACATATGCCGAGCAGAGTCCGCCGGGACCGGCTCCCATGATCAGGGTGTCGCGCGGCTCGGTCACCTCGCCGCTGTGCCCGTTACTCGAAACTGGCATTCGGTCACATTCCTCCGAAAGGGTACAGGTTGAATCGTCGATGGGGAGACGCATTCGTGCGGCTCAACGCTGCCGGCGCTGGCAGCATGCGTCTTCGACCGTCTCGTTCGAAGAGCAGCACATAAGGGTATACCACCACGGGCCATTCGCACGCATCTGCACGAAAGGTGTATCGGTGTTGGCTACTCCTCGTTTTCTCCCCACGTGAAGTGATTGTTGAGAATGAAGTTCCAAACCGCGGCGGCGCCCGCGCCGAACAAGTTGGCGATCAGATAGTTCATTCCGGTCTCCGCCACCAACGTCTTGAGGATAACCACATTGATCACCAGCCCAATGAGATTGATGGGGAAGTACTTCAGCATCCGATGAACGAGCGGCCCGCTGCCGCGGTCGTGCCACGTCCAATGCTCGTTGAGCATGAACGTAACGATCATCGAAATGAAGATGGCGATGGTCGAGGAGACGACGAGATGTGAGCCGATCCCCTGGTGCAGGAGAAAGAGCATCCCTTGATTCACGCCCAGCCCGACAGCGCCGACGACCAGGAATTTTTGAAAGCGCCGCGCAACGATCCATGCGCGAGCCGCCGGTTGCGGCCAACTTTCGACAGAGAACATTGTGGTCGCTGCCCCCTTGGAAGCAACATCGTGCGGGCCGTTGAGGCTCGGGAATCGGCCAGCGACGTCTGAGCGAATCCGGCGCAAACGATACCATGCAGAACCCAAAGACGCGGGGTGCGCGGGCACCTCCCGATTTTTCCCGGAGGCCACTCCCGGTGACCTACGCGGCCGCTGCGATATCGTCGTGGAGCGTCTCGACCGCTGTCTCGAGCGGGTCGTCCTGCGCGGCGTCGAGCTGGGTGTCGGAAAGCGCCTGACCATCGATGATATCGATGATTCCCAGATCGTCCGCTTGCCGAACCTCGATATCCGGCTCCAGTCCGACCTTCCAGGCCAGATCGCCATCGGGTGTCTTCCAGAAGGATGTACCGAGCGCCAGCGCCGATCCGCCCTGCAGCTCGAACGTCGAAACGACGGTGCCGGTTCCATAGGTCCGTTCGCCGATCACAAGCGCGCGGCCATTGTCTCGCAGCGCGCCGGCAACGATCTCGGCCGCGGAGGCGGAAGCCCGATTCACGAGCACCACCAGCGGCACATCCAGCGCGGCGCCATCGTTGCCAATGGTGGCGATAGGCTCATCCTGTCCACCCCGTTCCTGTTGGAGATAGATCGTCTTTCCCTCGGGCAGGAACTGGCTCGCGACAGTGATTGCTTCGGTGACGTATCCGCCAGGGTTGTTCCGCAGGTCGAGCACTATGCCTGTGACTTCGCCACTGGCAGTTATATCTTGCAACGCCTCTCTGACCGCCTGGCCGGATCCGGACGAAAACTCATGCAGTTGCACGATCGCGAGCCCGTCTGGCAGATACGCCCAGGTCACCGGATCGAGATCGACCCGCCCACGTATCACCGTAATCTCGATCAGCTCCGCGGAGGTCGCCCGATCGACCGTCAGCGTGACCGGCGTTCCCTCCTCGCCGCGCAGATGGAGCGATACCTCGGCATCGGTCATGCCCAAGGTCGGCTGACCGTCGATCTCGACGATGATGTCGCCCGCGCGGATGCCGGCCTTTTCAGCCGGGGAATTCTTGATCGGCGCGACAACGACCGGTTCCCGATTGCGGTATTCGATGCTGATCCCCAGGCCGATGAGTTCTCCCTCGAGTGCGGCGCGAAACACCTTCGCTTCGGCTGGATCGAGGAAGCTCGAATGCCCGGTATCTCCGAGACTGTCGACCATCCCGCGGGCGGCGCCATAGAGGAGCGCTTGATCGTCGATCTTTTCGGGATCGACGAACTCGTCGTGAATGAGATCCCAGACCGTTTGCAGCGTCGAAAAGTCGGGCTGGTCGGCAATCGAGGTCGAAGCGGTGGCCACGCGCATCCCGACAGCCTCGGCGGTCACAATGCCTGCGAGAAACGCGCCGAACACCAGGCAAGCAAGCAAAACCCTGCCGGCCGCGGCGCCTCGAAATCGAGGAGCTGGCTCAGAGTTGGGTGACAATCGATTCATGGCGTTGTTGTTCCTGAATTGGGCATGCCCCATCGTCGGAACGGCTCATCCGCTCCGTTTCGCATGAGTGTACGCTTGGAGCTAGCCGGTGGTTCCGAATCCGGACCGTTTCCTCTACGGAGCGAGCACATGCCCCCTATCAATCCGGATCAGCAGATCGACATCGTTTTTCTCTTGAACGGGACAGAGTATCCACTCACCGCTCGACGCGGCGCCATCATCCATGAGGCGTTCCATGCAGCGTTGCCGACCCAGTTCACTGCAGGGCACCGGCTCGTTTTTCGCAGCGAAGACGGACGCGAGCTCTATCCCGACAACTTCCTCGGCGATTTGGCGGATCATCTTCACATCGACCGGATCGTCACCTTTGCCGAACCGATCCCTGAGGCGGACGGATCCTGGCGCAACATTGGATTCGATCATCTGGCGATTTCTGTCGAGGATCGGCCCGGCGCGCGCGACTTCCTGCGCGATGTCGTTCAGATGCGGGTCATGCGCGACGATCCCCATCTGACAGTGCTCACCACTGGACCCACGACCATCATGCTCTTCGACACAGGTGAAGGCGGACCACTCTCGACCGGCGGAGCCTCACGCTGGCACCACCTCGGCTTTGTCGTCGACGACTTGGCCGCGGCGTACGCGCACCTGCAACGCAACCGGGACCGGCTCATCAGCGATTTCACCATGCTGGAGCGGGACGAGCGTTGGAGCCTCTACTTCTTCTACCGCAACGGCGACGTGACGTTCATGTTCCAGTTCTCCGAGGTCAAGGAGGCCGATCGCGGCATCACCGATCCGGAGCGAGCGCGCTATGCCGACTATCTCTTCGACTATGCCAAACGGCCCTACGGGGTCCAGTGGGAGCTCGAGCTCGCCACAAGCGAAAGCACCGACCGATCATGACAAACGACGGAAACGAGGCTCCACGTCAGTTGATTTCGTTTGGGCCACCCGCGGGAAACTATTCCCCGGCGGTTCGCGTCGGGACGAGTGTCTTTGTCTCCGGCATGATTTCTCTGCTGGACGGACAGGTGATCGGCAAGGACGATGTGCGCGCCCAGACGCAACAAGTGCTCTCCAACATCGAAGCCGCTCTCGAACGCGCGGGGGCGAAGATGAACGATATCGTTCGCTATCGCATCTATCTCACCGACATGGCAGATCTCTCCGCGGTGCGTGAGGAACTCGCGCCGTCCTTTGGCGCCATTCGGCCAGCCGGCACCCTGGTGGCAGTGGCGGGGCTGATTCATCCCGATCTGAAAATCGAAATCGATGTCGACGCAATCATCGGTAGCGGGGTCCCTTCCGAGAGCCAGTCTCGATCGGCATGAGCCCGATACAAAACGTCGCAGCTGGAATGGAGAAACCATGAAACGCCAATTGATCTCGTCCGGGGACCCTGGGAAGCAAAGGGCGGTTATTCACGCGCCGTTCGCGTCGGCGAGCATCTCTACGTGGCGGGAACGACCGCCATGAAGGATGGGAAGTTGGTCGGACCGGGCGATGTCATCGCGCAGACTCGGCAAACAATGTCGACGATCGTGAACGCCCTGCACGAAGCGGGAGCCTCGATCGGCGATGTCGTCCGCTATCGCGTCTACCTGACCAACATCGACGACAGCGCGAAGGTCGTTCCGCTTCTGGGTGAGTACTTTGGTGCTGTCCGCCCTGCCGGCACACTTGTGGCGGTGGCGGCGCTGATCTCACCTGACATGCTCATCGAGATCGAGGTCGACGCAATTTGCGGCACCGCCTCCAACCCGGACGACGAGCCTCATCACCACGCATGACAGAAGAAACGCCGGCTCCAGGAACGGAGCCGGCCGATCTCGGAAACAGAAATCTCTCGAGCTACGCCGGAACGCGGGATGCGTAACCCGCCTGGGTGCGCCAGTGCTCGTAGTTCGATTCGGTGCCGCGCAACGTCGCTTCGAACGCTTGCTCGAGTTGGCGCGTGACCGGTCCGATCTCGCCATTGCCGACCGTGAATCGATCGACGCTGACAATCGGGGAGATTTCCGCGGCGGTGCCGCAAAGGAAGACCTCATCAGCCACATAGAGTTCGGTCCGATCGACCACACGTTCTTCCACTGGCATGCCAAGGACTTCCCGCGCCAGGATGATCAGCGCATCCCGCGTGATGCTCTCGAGAATACCCGAGGTCAAATCTGGAGTAATCAGCTTGCCATCCCGGACGAACATGACGCAGGCGCCAGGAGCTTCCGAGACCTTTCCCTGGGCATTGAGAATGATGGCAGTGTCGTAACCGTCCTGGGCAACTTCCTGACGGGCAATCTGGCCGTTTCGGTAGTTGGAGATGTTCTTGATGCGCGGCGGCATGACGTCTTCCGAAATGCGTCGCCATGAACTGACCTTGGCGTGCATAGCCTTGCCGCTGCCCAGATGCGATGGCATTGGCCGAGTCAGGATCTGCAACGCCGTCTTCACGTCCATGCTGTCATAACGCGTGAAGTAGGTGTCGGCCGTGTAGGCGAGCGGGAAGATGTAGGTGTCCTGCCGGTGCTCGTTCAGGCGGACCAGCTCCGTGATGGCATCGATCAACTCATCGATCGAGTACTCGAGATCGAGGTGCACGAGTTTCATCGATCGCGCCAGGCGTTCGAGATGCTCGCGCAAGCGATAGATATGCAGTTCCTGTTGGTCGTCGTTCCAGTATCCCCGGATTCCTTCGAACACGGCCCCAATACTCGACCAACCCATTTCCGAGACGTGCACCGTGGCCTCGTCCCAGGGAGTGATTGCGCCGTTGTACCAGAGGTAGGTTGGATGATTGGGGGCCATGCTGGTGCTCCTGATAGCTGGCGTCCTTGCCAGATTCGCTCTCGCTCGGCCCGAGGTGGCCGAAACCCGAAGCGTACAGAAAAGAACGCCGGGATGGCGGTTTGCCATCCCGGCGTCTCGATAGCCGTGCTATCTGTGCGATATGCGCCTACTCGGCCGGGCGGGTGTCGGTCGTCACGCTGCGAAGCATGTTGACGTAGATGTTGCCATCCGGCACCTTCTGGCCGTACGAGTTGACAGAGACGTTCTGGACCCATGGCTTGAAGACGTTCTGGTCCAGGCGGAAGACCAGCGGCATGTAGCCAACTTCTTCCTGGATGATCGTCTCGGCCTGAAGATAGACCGCAAGCCGGTCTTCGGGTGTCGGCGCTTCCTTGCCCTGGATGACCAGGTCATCGAAGGCGTCATTCGACCACGCCTGCCGCTTGCCGGACGCCTTGCGGCTGAAGAACATGTCGCCGTAGCCGTTGTCGGGATCCGGATAGTCGTACCACCAGCGGATGAAGACGAGCTGCCACTTGTTCTCGAAGAGCTGCTCGGAGAAGTTCGACTGCGGAACCGGCTGGATCGAAACGTCCATCCCCAGGTTCTGCTTGAGCTGATCGACGATGTCGTTCGCCATGATGTCCGCGTTGTACTGCTCTTCCTCAGCACGCATCCACATGGTGATTTCGGGCCAGTTCTGACCACCCTCGAAATCGGTGCCGACGAGCGAGGCCATGGCCAGCTCAGGATCGTACCCCTGCAGCCCAAGAAGCGACGGATCGTCGAGGAATCCGAAGACGCCCTGCGGCACCATGCAATACGCCGGCGCCACAAGACCGTTGGTCACGGTCACGAGGCGATCGCGGTCGATGGCATGAGACAACGCCTTGAGCACTGCCGGATTGTCGAACGGTGCTTGCCCGTTCGAGGGCAGCATCATCCAGATGCCGGGGAACACGTACGGGTTCATGGTCGGCGCAAGCTCGGGGTCCTCGAGATAGCGCAGGTAATCCGCGCCTGGGAGGATGGCCCAGTCCAGCTGCTGGTCGCCCGAACCGCTCTCGAAGAGCAGCATCTGGTTTGCGCTCGGATAGATCGGGGAGGTGTATGTGTCAATACTGATGTTTTCGGCGTCCCAGAAGCCTTCGTTGCGCTCCATGGTCCACTTGACATCAGGAACCAACTCCACCAGGTTGAACGGACCGTTGGACACCAACGG
Source organism: Thermomicrobiales bacterium (assembly GCA_041390825.1). Taxonomy (NCBI): domain Bacteria; kingdom Pseudomonadati; phylum Thermomicrobiota; class Thermomicrobia; order Thermomicrobiales; species Thermomicrobiales bacterium. The sequence goes on along the minus strand of JAWKPF010000009.1, from coordinate 167,425 downwards.
AACGTTGCCCAGCGCCCATTCGAGTTCACCATGCTCTTCGACGGCCCACTTGGGCGCCGGCCACGCAGCTGCATAGGCGGTCTTCAGGGGGAAACCACCGCGCGGGCCCTCGCAGGTAACTTCCAGGGTCCAGTCATCGATGGCCTTCAGGCCAAGATCGTCGACCGTCACACCGTCTGCGCCGGTGTTCAGCGCCTCGGCATTCTTCACGTCGAAGAAGAAGCTTGCATACGGCGCCGCCGTCTCGGGCAAGAGCTGGCGTCCCCACGAATAGACGTAGTCGTGAGCGGTCACCGGAGATCCATCCGACCAACCTGTATTGTCGGGTCGGATGTGGAACGTCCAGACCGAGGCGTCCTCATTGGACTCCCAGGTCTCGGCCCAACCGGGAGCCGGGTTCAAGTCGGCATCGAACGTCAGCACGCCCTCGAATGCATTCGTGTCACCGTTGCAATACAAGTTGGCGTTGAAGTCGAACGAGGTTGGATTCGAGGTGTAGCCGCGCTGGTAGAACGTCTGGACGACTTCGTCCTGCGCGCTCACGTTCGAAATGCCCTTGGCGGCAAAGGTGGCGACAGCCGCAGCGGCGCCCGCCGCTTTGAGCGCGGCGCGTCGGCTCATCTTGCCGCTCAGCACACTCTCCCGAATTTGGGAAAGCTGCGCATCGAGCTGAGAGTGTTCGGTCATCCGGGAATCCTCCTGAATTTACCCTGCCCGCTGACGGCACACTCGCCGCCAACGAAAATCAGTAAGACCACGCCTATCGTTTCTGACCCTAGGTGGGCGATTCTAGCAAAACTCCGAACCCGTGGACAAAATCCGGTGCATCGACTCGCCACCAACGTGCGTTTCGCAGTCTATGCGTAGTGACACGCCACGAAATGGTTGACCTCCTTTTCTTCGAGCAACGGTTCTTGAACGGAACAGTTTGGTTGCGCAATCGGGCAACGTGGATGAAACCGGCATCCTCGCGGAGGATTCGCCGGGCTCGGAACATCGCCCTGCAGAATGATTCGATCTCGCGTTCGGCCAGGCGCTGCAATCGGAATCGCGGAAATGAGCGCCTTGGTGTAGGGATGTTTCGGGTTTTCGGTAATCGTCCGTGCATCGCCGATTTCCACGAGCTTGCCGAGGTACATGACCCCGATCCGATCGGCAATGTGGGCAACGACTGCCAGGTTGTGCGCGATGAAGAGGTAGGTGAGGTTGTACTGGTCCTGCAGCTGCTTCATCAGGTTGAGCACCTGCGCCTGGATAGACACGTCGAGCGCGGAAACCGGCTCGTCGCAGACCACCAACTCCGGGCTCAAGGCGAGCGCGCGCGCGATGCCGATGCGCTGCCGCTGTCCGCCGGAGAATTCGTGCGGATAGCGATTGGCAAAATACGAATTGAGCCCGACCTCTTTCAGGAGCTCGCGCACCCGATCTTGCCGGTCCTTCTTCGATCCCCAACCGGCGACATTCAACGGTTCGGAGATCACCGACGAGACTGTCATGCGGGGATCGAGTGAAGCCGACGGATCCTGAAAGATCATCTGCAAATAGCGCCGGTGCGGCCGCATCTGCTTGGCGCCCAGTTTGCCGATTTCCTGCCCGCGGAAAACGATCGAGCCAGCGGTCGGTTCATACAGCCGCACAATCGTCTGGCCCAACGTGGTCTTGCCGCAGCCAGATTCACCGACCAGTCCAAGCGTCTCGCCCCGCTTGATGGAGAACGAGACATCGTCGACGGCATGGATCACCAGTGGCCGGCCACGCAAGAACCCGCCGCCAATGTTGAAGTGCTTCTTGACATTGGTGAGCTGGAGAATCAGATCCTGATCGGCGGCTGGAGGATTCTGTTCAGTCACGGTCGATTCCACTTGGTTTGCCGTCATGAAGCCGATACATCCTCGAGCGGACGAGCCGCTTCATTCGACGGACCCGGGAACCAGCACGCAGCGCGCCGATTTTTGCCAACGGTCGACAATGGCGGCGGCTCCGCGCATTTCGCCTGCCTGCGCGAGCAGCGCGGAGCGAAACGACACCCGGTCGGAGGATTGAGCAAATCGGGCGGCAAGCCGCCGATGGGAACCAGCCGGTCTTTGACATGGTCGCCAAGCGTGGGGATCGAAGAGAGCAGGCCGACAGTGTAGGGATGCTGTGGAGCGGAGAAGAGATCGTGCGCGCTCGCTTCCTCGACCACCTTTCCGGCATACATCACACAGACTCGCTGGCAAACCTCCGCCACCACGCCAAGGTCGTGGGTGATCAAAATGATCGCGGTTCCGAAGTCCTTGTTCAGACCCACCATCAGATCGAGAATCTGCGCCTGAATGGTCACATCGAGCGCGGTGGTGGGCTCGTCGGCAATGAGGACTTTCGGATTGCAGGCAAGCGCCATGGCGATCATGACGCGTTGCCGCATTCCCCCCGAGAACTGGTGCGGGTAGGCATGGTAGCGATCTTCCGCACCCGGGATACCAACACGGCGAAGCAAGTCGATAGCACGAGCCTCGGCGTCTTTCTTGCTCAGCCCGAGATGGAGCATCAATGGCTCGCAGAGCTGGTTCCCCACCGTGTAGACAGGGTTCAGCGAGGTCATCGGGTCCTGGAAGATCATGGCGATGTCATTGCCGCGCACTTTGCGCAAGGCGCCATCGTCGAGCTTCACGAGATCCTTTTCGGTGTCCCCCACCCGCAGGATGATCTGACCACCCACGATCTTGCCGGGAGGGCTGGGAATCAACCGCATGATGCTTAGCGACGTTACGCTCTTGCCGCACCCAGATTCGCCCACGATCCCGAGCGTCTCCCCAGCGCCAACGCTGAAGGAAACATCGTCCACCGCCGAGACCACACCGTTTCTCGTAAAGAAGTGGGTCTGGAGATTGCGCACCTCCAGAACCGGAGCGCCACCCGGCTGGGGGGTCGTGGTCGATTGCGATTGCGTCTGGGCTACTGCCATTGGGATCCTGCTTCGCAAAGTGCGACACGGAACGGGGTGCTGGCGTGCGCCAGCGGGTACCTAGTCATTGCCCTTCGGGTCGAGCGCATCACGCAAACCGTCTCCGAGGAAGGTGAATCCGAGCATCACCAATCCGATGGCGATCACCGGGAAGATCAGCATGTGCGGATCGCTAATGATGTCCGCGGGAGTGCTGGCTGCTCCCACCATTTGGCCCCAGGATGCCTGTGGCGGCTGAATTCCGACTCCGACAAAACTGAGCGCCGCCTCGATGAAGATCGCGGTGGGAATGCCAAAGGTCGCTGCCACGATGATGGGAGTAAGACTGTTCGGCAGAAGGTGGCGCATGATGATGTACGGGCCGCTGGCCCCGGCCACTCTGGACGCTTTCACATATTCCTGCTCGCGCAACGTGAGGAACTGCGCGCGGATCAACCGCGCTTCCGTCGTCCATCCGATCAGGCCAATGCCCAGGATGATGTTGATCAGGCTGGCGCCTCGGGCATTGACGAACAGCATCACCAGGAGCACCTGCGGGATCGTGTAGATCACGTCCACGATGCGCATCAGGATCGTGTCCGTCACACCGCCGTAGAAACCGGCGATCGATCCAAATGGCAGCGCAATGCACAGGATCAGGGCATACGAGGCCAATCCCACGATCAGGGAAACACGCGCTCCCCACATGAGGCGGCTGAAGATGTCGCGCCCGTTCTTGTCCAGCCCCATCGGCCAGTTCCAGCTCGGGGCGAAGCGCGTAAGCCGAACGTCGACCACTTCGCTTTGTCCATAGGGAGCGAGAATAGGCGCCAGGAGGGCGATCAGCACGAAAACGGTGACGATGATCAGCCCGATCAACGCGAGCCGGTTGCGAATCAGGCGGCGGAAGGCATCGGCCCAGAGATTCGAATGCGGCCGGGTCCATTCCTCGCCAGACGCGCCAAGCGCTGCGAGCGAACCAGCTTCCGCGGCTTGCTCGGCGGATATCGAATCTGCTGCGCCTAGCGCGGGGTTCACGTCCTGGCCGTCTCCCAGGATGACTGGGGTTGGCGTATCGAAGGAGTGTTCAGAGGCTCGCGACATCGTTTCCCCGGATCGACCGCTAGTACCGGATACGTGGATCGATAAAGGCGTTGATCACGTCCACCAGAATGTTCATGAGCGCCAGGAAGATCCCATAGATGAGCACCACCGCCATGATCATCGGCTGATCCTTGGTCAGCATGCTCTGCACATAGAACTTGCCCATTCCGGGGATGTTGAACACCTGCTCCACGAAGAAGGTTCCGGTGCCAATGGCGGCAAAGATGGGTCCAATGATGGTGATCACGGGGATGAGCGCGTTCTTGAGGACATGCTTGACGATGACTTTGCGCTCTGCCAGACCCTTTGCGCGCGCGGTGCGCACGTAGTCGGAACGGATGACCTCGACCATGCAGCCACGCGTATAGCGGGCGATCGAGGCGAGCGGCGCGGCAGCCAGGGCCAGCGTCGGCAAAATCCAGTCCTGCGGTCGCTCCCAACCTTGCACGGAGAATCCCAGATCCAGCCCGCGTTGCGGTAACCAAACCGCGAACAAGAGCAGGAGCAAGAACCCCATGACGAAGTTCGGCATGCTGTAGAAGAGGATCGCCGAGGTCATCGACATATAGTCGATCGGGCCATTCTGGTTGACGGCCGCAAGCGTGCCAAGCGTGATGCCGACGACTACCGCCACGATCAACGCCATGAATCCGAGCTGCAGCGAAACCGGGAAGGTGCGGCGAATGATGCTGCTAACCTCCTGGCCTCGCCACACATACGAGACGCCGAAGTCGCCCTGAAGCGAGTTCTTGAGGTAGCGGCCGAACTGGACGATCTTCGGGTCGTCCAGCCCATACTGCGCTTCGATGCGCGCGCGTGCTTCGGGGGTGATGCGATCCATGTTGCCCAGCGCGAACGGGCTGCCAGGCGTCAACTGCATGATGACAAAGGTCACGCATGCCATCAGGAACACAGTGGGAACGAGCAAAGCGACGCGGAAGAGAATGTATCGAAGCATGAGATTCGGCTACCCGGTCGTCGACCTGTACCGACTGCTGTTGAGGCAGTCACTCACGAGCTACATCGTTGAACCCGCGCGCGGATGTGAAGAATGGGCGGGAGTGTAGCACCCCGCCCTACCAGCGACAACCGCGCCGCAACACCCGCCTCGCCTGGTCGTGCCACGTGTCCAGTTGTGCCTGCGTTCGTTCGGACTCAGAGGATAAAGTTGCTCAGGTCTTCGTCTTCGGCAATCTCGCCAATCCGCTCAGCGACGAATCCGGCTTCGATCTGGATTCGCTCGCCCGGCTGATCGCTCGCCGAGAAGGAGATGTCCTCCAAAACCTTCTCGAAGATCGTCTGCAAGCGCCGCGCGCCGATATCCTCAGTGCGCCCATTCACGAGCGTGGCCAGACGCGCCATCTCACGCAGCGATTCGTCCGTGAAGACGAGCTCCACCCCTTCAGTGGCCAGCAGAGCCTCGTATTGCCGTGTCAACGCATTGCGCGGCTCTGTGAGGATGCGGTAGAGATCGTCCTCCTCCAGGCTGCTGAGCTCGACACGAATCGGGAACCGCCCTTGCAGTTCGGGAATCAGATCGCTTGGTCGCGAATCGTGAAACGATCCCGCAGCGATGAACAGAATGTGATCGGTCTTGACGGGGCCGTATCTCGTCATGACGACCGATCCTTCGACGATTGGCAGCAAGTCGCGCTGCACACCCTCGCCCGAGACATCTCCGCCGTAGTCATTTCCTGAGGAGATCGTCTTGTCGATCTCGTCGAGGAAGATCACGCCTGACTCCTCGACGCGGATAATCGCGTCATCGATGACCGAACCCGCATCCACCATGCGATACGCCTCCTGTTGGGTCAGGATGCGTTCGGCTTCGCGCACCGAGACCCGCCTCCGGGTGGGACGGCGCGGCATGAGGCTATCGAGAAAATCGCGAAACGTGCCCTGCATGTCATCGAAATCGTCGCCGAACTCGCCGGGATCGAAGTCACCGGCGCCACCGAACTCGTCGTAGTCGATCTCGATTTCCACCGTCTCTTCGTCGAGCTGATGATCTTGCAGGAGGCGAAGCATCCGCTTGCGCTCCCGCTGGGCGCGCCGCTGTTCGGTAAGTGTCCGGCGCGCATCCTGTTCATCTGGGCCCGCGTCGTCGCCCTGGCGCTTGCCGTTTCGGACTGGCTTGCGACGCAACATCTGCTCGGTCACGAGATCGGCCAGACGCTCCTCCGCGAGTTGGCTGGCCTGTTCCTTGACTTCATCCATCCGCTTGTTGTGCTGATTGCTGATCGCGACTTCGACCAGATCGCGCACGATCGATTCGACATCTCTGCCGACGTAGCCCACCTCGGTGAACTTGGTTGCCTCGACCTTGATGAACGGCGCATCGACCATCTTGGCGACTCGACGGGCGATCTCGGTCTTGCCCACACCGGTCGGTCCGATCATCAAGATGTTTCGTGGATGGATCTCCTCACGCAGCTCATCTGGCAAGAGCCGGCGCCGATAGCGATTCCGCAGCGCCACGGCCACCGCGCGTTTGGCATCGTTCTGGCCAATGATGTGCAAATCGAGCTCGCGCACGATTTGGGCGGGAGTCAGGTTTTCGACCAGCGGCTCTTCGGCCCCGTCGCCTCCGGCGCGCCGTGGCGTTTCCATTCGGTCGGCTTGGCGGGCAGCTTCTGCCATTAGCGTTCCGCTCCCTTCTTGCGCCCACGTGACTTCGGCTTCGGCGTTTCTTCGGCGTCGACTGCGTCCGATGCCGGCGGCGCATCGTCCTCAGCAGTCAGTGAGACCGACTCGATGGTGAAGTGATCGTTCGTGAAGATGCAGATATCTGCGGTGATTTCCATGGCGGCTCGCACCAGATCCACCGCATCGAGATCCGAATGCAGCATCAGCGCTTTGGCAGCCGCCGTGGCATAGGGAGCGCCAGATCCAATGGCCACGATGCCGTCATCCGGCTCGATCACATCGCCTTCACCGGAAATCACCAGAATCGACTCAGCATCGGCCACGATGAGTTGCGCCTCGAGCCGCCGCAGGTATCGATCGGTGCGCCACTCCTTGGCCAGCTCAACCGAGGCTCGGCGCACGTTGCCGTCACCAGCTTTGAGCTGGCTCTCGAACTTGCCAAACAGCGTCAACGCGTCAGCCACCGCGCCAGCAAACCCCGCCACGATCCGCCCGTTGTCCATAAGGCGAATCTTTCGCGCGCCGTGTTTGAGCACAACGTCGCCCAGCGTGACTTGCCCGTCACCGGCCATCGCGACGGTGTTCCCTCGTTTGACGCCAAGAATCGTGGTGCCATGGGGCCGCACAGGGGAAGAAGAATCTCGTTCGTAGGTCAACGATCTTTGTCTTTCGATAGGTTTTCGAATGATCAGGAGCCGCTCGTTTGCACGAGCGGCTCAACCGGTCAAGTTTACGTTAGGTCGGTCGCCGCGTCACGAGCGTCGCGCCAAGCTAGCCAGCCTGGGGGAGAGCCGTTCCAGTCTGGCCACACGCGGGGCATTTCAGGTTGCCCTGCTTGCCGACCTGTTCCATATGTGAGCCGCAGCGAGGGCACTTCGTTTCGACTGGCTTGTTCCAGGTGACGAAATCGCAATCAGGGTATCGGCTGCACCCGTAGAAGGTGCGCCCCTTCTTCGACCGCCGTTCGACCACTTCGCCCTCGTGACACGTTGGACACGTCATTCCGATTTTGGTGAGAAGCGGCTTCGAGTTTCGACATTCGGGAAACCCGCTGCAGGCCATGAACTTGCCGAACTTGCCCATCTTGATGACCATCGGCCGCCCACATTGCTCGCAGTCTTCGCCTGCCGGCTCGTCCTTGAGCTTGACACGCTGAATCGTTTGCTCGGCCTGCGTCAGGGTGTCTTTGAACGGATCGTAGAAACTGCGCAGCGTTGGCACCCAGGCACGATCACCCGAGGCGATATCGTCCAGCTCGCTTTCCATCTGCGAGGTGAACCCGATATCGAACACGTTCGGAAAATGCTCGGCCAGCAGATCGCTCACGACGGTGCCGAGCTCGGTCGGAATGAGCTTCTTTTGCTCCGTCGTCACGTAACTGCGCGCCAGCAGAGTCGCCAACGTCGGCGCATAGGTGCTCGGCCGGCCGATGCCTTCTTCCTCGAGCGCCTTGATCAACGTTGCCTCGGAGTAGCGTGGCGGCGGTTGGGTGAAATGCTGGTCGGCAAAGAGCTCAACGAGATCGAGCATCTCACCCTCGGTCACGCGCGGCAGCGCGCCTTTGTCCAATTCATCGACATCGCCATCGTCGCGTCCAGCGGTGTAAACCTTCATGTACCCAGGGAACTTCACCACCGAACCCGTCGCTCGCAGCATGTAAGGTGGAGCGTCGAGTTGCGCCGGCTGGCCGGCAGCGATATCGATCGTCGTGCCGTCCAGAATTGCCGGGTTCATCTGACTGGCAATGAACCGCTGCCAAATCAGCTGATAGAGCTTGAATTGTTGCGGCGTGAGGAACGACTTGACCGCCGCCGGTTCCCTGTTCGGGTGTGTGGGACGGATCGCCTCGTGCGCTTCCTGCGCGCCCTTGGACCGCGTGCGATAGACGGGAGCGGTGGCTGGCACGTACTCCGGTCCGAACTTACCGCTGATGACCGCTCGCGCGGCCTGTTGCGCCTGCGCCGACACGTTCAGCGAGTCGGTGCGCATATACGTGATGAGGCCCTCGATCCCTTCTTTGCCGAGATCGATCCCCTCGTAGAGCTCCTGCGCCACCTGCATGGTGCGACGTACCGGAAAGCCGAGCTTGCGAGAGGCTTCCTGCTGCAACGTGCTGGTGGTGAACGGGGCCTGCGGTCGACGCTGTGTCTCGCGGGTCTTCACGGCTGCGACCTTGAAGACCCCAGCGCGCAGGTCGTCGACGATCGCATGCGCTTGCTCGCCGTTGGACAACTCGGCATTCTTGCCGGCGACCTTGTTCACCGCCGCGCGGAACACCACTGGCTTGGCTGGCGCCTGCTGTTTCAGATCTGCCTCTACCGACCAGTATTCGACCGGGTCGAACGCTTCGATCTCGCGCTCTCGCTCGACGACGATGCGAAGCGCGGCGCTCTGCACGCGCCCGGCGGAGAGACCACGCTTGACTTTCTTCCAAAGAAGCGGGCTCACACTGTAGCCGACCAGCCGGTCGAGCACGCGGCGCGCCTGCTGCGCGTCGACCAAAGCCATGTCGATCTCGCGCGGATGCTGCATGGCTTCCTGCACTGCTTCGGGCGTGATCTCGTGGAAGACCACGCGGGAAACCGGGCGGTCGCCGGGCTCTGTTGCCTGCACGAGATGCCATGCGATGGCTTCGCCCTCGCGGTCAGGGTCGGTCGCCAGAATCAGCTCCTTGGCCCCCTGAACGCTGCTCTTCAATTCCTTGATCGTCTTGGTCTTCTCACGGGGCACCAGGTACTTGGGCGTGAAATCGTCGTCGACATCTACGCCTAGCGTGCTTTTCGGCAGGTCACGCACATGGCCCATGGACGATTTGACGGTGTAGCCACTCCCCAGATAGCGGCCGATGGCTTTGGCCTTCGTCGGAGACTCGACGATGACCAGCTTGCCCTTCGGTTTCGGGGCCGCTGTGGCACTCTTCTTCTTGGCCGGCGCTTTCCTGGCCGGTGCTTTCTCAATGGTATCGGTCATGTGCTCGATTCGATTCGGTTGCAAGCTCCAATAGTCCGACGGCAACGTGCGCCGGGGTCAAGTCATGCTTGCAATGCTTGACGTGCTTTTCAAACGTAGCACCCTCCGCACACTGCTTGTCAAGAGGGTGCCCTGGATCGCGATCGTGGACGCATAGACGTCGCGACGAAGTGTTGGGCGCCCGCGTTGGCGACCAACCCCTTGAGTTCCAGCATGGTCATCAACGCCGACGCCTGCGAAATCGTGAGACCGGCGCTGTATGCCAACTCATCGATGTGTTGGGGTTCGGCAGTCACGAGGGCATAGATGGCCCGCTCTTCATCCGAGATCGGGAATGCGATCTGTTCCGGCTCTTCACGCGAATTCGTTGGGGCGAGATCGAGATCGCCCAGCACGTCGGCGGCGCTGGTCAGCGGCGTGGCGCCGTCCCGCAACAGCTTGTTCGTCCCCTCGCTCGAGGCGGAGAGGATGCTGCCGGGAACAGCGTAGACGTCGCGTCCCTGGTCCGCCGCGAATCCGACTGTGATCAACGCGCCGCTTCTCGATGGCGCCTCCACCACAATGGTGGCGCGCGACAGCCCGGAGATGATCCGGTTGCGGGCGGGGAAGTTCGGGGCGTCTGGTTTCGTGCCTGGCGGATAGTCGGAAACGAGCGCTCCGGCCTCGAGGATCCGCTCAGCGAGCTGGCGATGCTCGGGCGGATAGATGATGTCCACGCCACTGGCCAACACGGCGATGGTTCGACCACCCGATTCGAGCGCGGCGCGATGGGCAAAGCCGTCGATTCCCTTCGCCAGTCCGGAAACCACCGTCACTCCCGCTGCCGCCAGCTCACCCGCGATTCGCTGGGTCGCTTCACGGCCGTACGAAGTAGCCCGCCTGGTACCGACAATGGCAACGGTTGGATCGTCATGCCCCGGCAAGGATCCCCGGTAGTAGAGGACCGGAGGCGGACCCGGAATCTCGCGCAGAATCATCGGATAGTCATCGTCCAGCACGGTTACGATCTCCGAGCCGGAACCGGTGATTCGCTCCATGACCCGCTCGGGATCGACCTTCATGCGCGCGGAGAGCACCGCGCGGCATGTGCGCTCGTCGAGAACTGCCAACAGCTCTCGTTCGTCCGCGGACCAGGCAGCATCGAGGGTGCCAAAACGATCGCGCAACCGACCCAGCCGCACCGGACCGATGTGCGTTACCTGCGACAGCGCGACGAGATAAGCGCGCTCCGCGCCCGAATCATGCAGTGCGAGAACCAAGAAACGATGCTCCCTTCCCTTGCGCGCGACACTATAGCGAACGTACGCCCACTTTGAAAGGCAGCCATCGTCTACGCTTCCAGCGAACACGATGTTCGCGCCGCGGCGTACGATCTGCTATGATCCCCTCCAGGTCGATAAGGTGCTTTTGATGTTTGCGCCGCGCGCATCGTTATACTGGTGCGTGACGAAACGTCCCGATACCCGCATCGGATGAGCAGGACCTGGCGACCCTGAGCGAAAAGCCCGGCGGCGCGTCCCGAACGCTACCGTGGCAAGCCCGATGCAACGACGTGTCGGTGTCGTTCGTTCGAATCCATCCCGCATTGGGGTTCGGGGGTCCAGGCCAGGACATGAAATCGCTCACACTCGGGCGAATCCAGGGAATCGAAATCAAGCTCCACCCCAGCTTTGTGTTGATTGCGCTTTGGGTGATCTATCACTGGGGGTTCCGGCAGGACTCGGGCATCGCGGGCACGATCTACGGCCTCGCGCTGGTGCTTTCGATCTTCTTGCTGGTGCTGCTTCATGAGCTTGGGCACAGCATGATGGCGCATGAGTATGGATTGCGCGTGCGCGATATCACGCTCGTGCCATTCGGCGGCATCGCGCGCATCGAACAGATGCCAACGCGCCCCCGCGCCGAGGCAATGATTTCCGTTGCCGGACCGCTGGTGAATTTCGCGATTGCGCTCCTGATGTTGCCGCTGCTCTTGATGGTCGGCCTCGCTCGTGGTAACGACTCCATTCAGGACTTCGCCCGCTTCGGGCTGGGAGAGGTTTCGCTCACCGGCTTCCTTTTCTATCTCCTCCTTGCCAATCTCACGCTGGCTGTTTTCAACCTCCTTCCCGCCTTTCCGATGGATGGCGGACGCATTCTGCGCGCCGGCATCACCCCGTTCATGGGTCGACAAGGCGCGACCACCGTCGCCGTTGCGATCGGCATCACCCTGGGAGTCTTGATCGGAATTCTCGGCCTCATGTCGGGCGAGTACCTGATCGTGCTGGTGATGGCATTTGTCGTGTTCGCGGCCATCGCAGAGGGACGCGCCGTGCGGCTCGAAGAATCTATGCGCCGCTTGCGGGTCGGTCAGTTCGCAGTCTGGGATCGAGGGGGCGTCTCCCCGGACGATCCGATTGCCTTGGCCCTGCGCCAGGGTGCGCGTGACCTGCCAGTCACCGAGAACGGCCGGTTGATCGGGATGGTCTGGCGGCAGCAGTTGATCGACGCCATGAGTCATGGCGGTTTGCAACGAAAGATCTCCGAGATCATGGACCGACGGTTTGTCTCGATCTCGAGCGACACGTCGGTCTACGATGCGCAACGATTGATGAATGACACCAATCAATGGTCCATGCCGGTGGCAGATGGCGGCATGTACCGGGGACTCTTTACGGCCGACCGATTTGTCCATGTGCAGCGGCATGTCGCCGCCAGAACGCCGGAGCGCCGTCATTTCGCGCACTTGTCCGGTTCGCTCAGTCAAACGTTTCGCAGCCGGGTGCGCTAAACTATCGTTAGCTGCTTCACTGTCGATGCAGCACGCCGGTCAGTTGACCGATTCCTCGCGTTCGCCGTACGATCTACGTGCCCCAGTGAGAACTTCGGCGACAGGATAAGAACAATGAAGGTTTCCACCAGAGGCGAATATGGCGTACGCGCAATGGTTGCGCTCGCGAAGCACTACGGTGAGGGGCCAGCGTCGATCTCGACGCTTTCGGTCGAGTCCTCCGTGCCGTATTCGTATCTCGAGCAACTCATCTCGCCGTTGAAGAAGGCTGGGCTCGTCACGAGCCGTCGTGGCGCGGCTGGCGGCTATCAACTGTCACGCGCGCCAGAACATATCGGCATTGGCGAGATCTATCGCGCTATGGAAGGGCCGATTGCACCGATGGAGTGCGTGTCCGAGGACCTCTCGGAGCAGTCGTGCCCCTTGATTCCCAATTGCGAGACGCGGCCTGTCTGGCTCGAAGTGCGCAACTCGATCGCCTCCACGCTCGATTCGATGACGTTGGCCGATCTCTTGCGACAGGGCGGTATTGGCCATGTGCCCGCGCCCGATCTGACCAGCGTCGCGGGCTAGCCTCGACTCGAACTCGTTTCCATGATTCGTCAGATCGAAACAGAATCGATCTATCTCGACCATGCCGCCACGACGCCGGTCGATCCGGACGTCTTGCGTGTGATGGCGCCGTGGTTCACCGAGTTCTTCGGTAACCCTTCCAGCATCTATCAACTCGGCCAACAGAGCCGAGCCGCACTGGACACAGCGCGCGCGCAGTGCGCCCGTGTCCTTGGGTGCCACCCAAGCGAGATCGTCTTCACCAGCGGCGCAACCGAAAGCAACAATCTCGCGCTGGCGGGATCGGTGTGGGCTTTGCGAGAGCGGAGTCCGGGCGGGCCGCCTCCACACATCGTCACGACGGCAGTGGAGCACCATGCTGTTCTGCACAAGGCGGAATGGCTGGAATCGATCGGTTTCGCGTTGACCATCGTCCCGGTAAATGAGCTCGGCGTGGTGGATCCGGCTGCAATCGCCGGCGCGATTCGTCCGGAAACCGCGCTCATCTCTGTCATGTATGCCAACAACGAAACCGGCGCCATCCAACCGATCGCGGAGATTGCGGCCATCGCCCGAGCGCATCAGATTCCGCTTCACTCGGACGCGGTACAGGCAGCCGGTTTGCTGCCCCTCGTGGTCGATGAGTTGGGCGTCGATCTCCTGTCATTGAGCGCGCACAAGTTCTATGGTCCCAAAGGGGTCGGGTTGCTGTACGTGCGCCGTGGAACTCCGTTGAGTTGGCAACAACTGGGCGGCGGACAGGAAAGCGGCCGAAGGGGCGGTACGGAAAACGTGCCCCTGATCGTGGGAATGGGCGCCGCATTGGCCATCGCGGAACGCGACCGCGAGGCGTACGCGCGCGACTGTCGAATCCTGCGAGACCGCCTCTTTTCGGAGATCGAAGAACGCGTCGAGGGGATCACTCTGAATGGTCCATCGTTGGCGGATGGCCGCCTCGCCAACAACTTGAATCTCGCGATCGACGGGGTGCAAGGTGAAACGGTGTTGCTGAATCTCGACATGGCCGGCATCGCCGCGTCTGCTGGTTCAGCGTGCACGACTGGCAATGCGCAACCAAGCCATGTGCTCAAGGCAATGGGCTATTCGGACGAACAATGCCGCACGAGCATTCGACTCACAGTGGGACGCTGCAACGACGATGATCAGATCATCGACGCTGCCGAGAGCCTGGTCGACGCGGTCTTACGAATCCGCGAACTCGCCTGACCCGTCCGCCCTCATCAGGAGGGATGCGCCAACCAACTGGAGTTCCGGTTCGACTTGCTCCGCTTCATCGACCTTTGCTTGCAACACGTCCCCAAGATGAATACCATCGCTCGTGCCGAGCGGAGGCAGCTCGTCGAGCGATGACAACCCGAAGTGTTGCAGAAACGCAGGTGTCGTGACGTATTGATACGGTTGTCCAACCGTGTCCGCCCGGCCGCTCGCCTCGACCAGTCCCCGTGACATCAACGTGGCAATCACTCCCGTGGAGTCGACTCCGCGAACGGCCTCGATGGTCGAGCGAGTGATCGGCTGCTGATAGGCAATGATGGCCACCGTCTCCAACGCCGCGCTGGAGAGCCGAGCTTCGCGCTCGAGTCCCAGAAACCGCCGGATATGCCCCGCAAAGCGCGGCGCGGTCGACAACTGCACTCGATCTCGATGCCGTTGCACCACCCAGCCGCGATCCTCGCGCTGGCTCATGCGCTCGACCGCCGCATCGATCTCGTCGATCCTTGCGCCCGCCACCTCAGCCAGATCGGCCATCGCAACCGGTCCCCGTGCGACCAGCAGCAACGCCTCGATCAGCGCGGGGAGCTCAGTCTCGAGCGAAAACGGATCGCGCATCTCCAGTGCGATGAGCTGCTCAGTTTCTGACATTCCCAATCACTTTCGTCATCCAGAGTCGGGTGACCAGTGTCCAGGAAGGGAGTCGAGATGATCTCGATGCACGATTCTGGACCTGGATTCACTCAGAACTCTTCGATCTCGTCAAAGAGCGGGGCAGGGTCGGTACCCAACCGCTCGACCGTTATCTCCCCAAAGGGCTCATCTTGCTCAGCATTGGCCGCACCCCGGCGAATCATGACGAGCAGCGCCAGAAAGAGCGCGCGGCGCTCGGATGCATCGGCGCAATTCGCCTGAGCGATCCTGTCGAACGAGGTGGAACCGCTGGTCAACGCGGCACTCAACCGGCCGATCATCTCACGCAGGCTCACCACCGGCTTGATCAGCACCATCTGGCGCACGGGTTCGACTACGATCAGCTTGCGCTGCAAGGCACGCGCCAGCCAGGATGCCTCGTGCCGTCCGAGGGGCAGTTCCTTCGGCTTGTCCGGAAGCTCGATCGCTTCCGCGCTGGGTGAGAATGCCACCATGCCGAGCTTGTCGATCTGCGCGAACTGACGGGCCGCTTCTTTGATGGCCTTGTATTCCAGCAGTTGAACGACCAATCCGTCCTCTTCGACCTCCTCCACGGGCGCCGGTGGCCGTGGAATCAGGGAACGGGCCTTGATCGCCACCAGACGGCTTCCCACTGCGGTGAACTCGGCCACGGTCTCGGGAGACGAGCCACCGAATTCGCGCGCGGCCTGGAGGAACTGGTCGCTGACGAGCGCGAGCGACACCTCGGTGATGGGCAACTGCTGTTTCTCGATGAGGCGCAGCAGCACATCGAGCGGCCCCTCGAACGTCGGGAGCCGCAGTTGCCATGTGATAGCGGTGTTGTGATCGTAGGTGATAGCGCTCATGCGGGGCCGATTGTACGCTGATCCGCCGATTCAGGATGCAAAATCGGCTGCTTGCAAGCGGGCCAGATCATGATCGCCCAAATCGGTTTCGGCTTCGTGGTTCCGAATCAGCCAACAGGTGCGTTCACTGCATCCCATGGCGCGCGCCTGATCCGCGCCGAGTTCCGGATGCAACATCGTGAGCGCGAGACCGGGAAACCTCCCTCCTGGATAGCTGCTCGCGACCGAACGCAGCGTTCCGGGGGAGGCATGCCGAAGCACGACCTTGGCGATGCGGTCGGTAAGACGCACCTGCGTTCGGCCGTCCGACTTGCCAATGTCATGCAGCAAGCCAGCTACCAGCACATCCCGGTCGGTGACGCCCTGGGCGACGAGATGATTGGCAACCCGGCAGAGGTGCTGCTGATCGAATACTGGCAATGCCGTGAATCGCGACCGCTGCTCAGGGGTGAGCAGTTCGAGGATGCTGCGATCGGTGCTCGATGCGCCCCATTTCGGTCGCAGGCCCCGCAGACCCTGCACGATGCGCTTGCGCGCATACGCCGCGGACGACTGCTCGCCTATGTGGAGCTGGGTGCTCATAGCAGGATTCGCACCAGGAGATTGCGCACCGGATCGATCATCTCATTGGTCAGGGACGAACCAACACGGCCACCTAGGAAAAAGATCAGAAAGAGGAGCAAGAACCCATAGCGCTCGAGCGGCGCCAGCACCGGCGTCCAGAACTTCGGCAGGATGCCAACCATGATCTTGTACCCATCGAGCGGGGGCAACGGAATCGCGTTGAACGAGGCCAGCAGAACATTGACCCAGAAAAACCAATACGCCACATAGCCGACATCGCCCGCGCCCCGATCGGTCATGCGGAGGACGGCCGCCGCGATTGCCGCGAGCGCCACGTTCGTGATGGGTCCAGCCGCCGCCACGATCGCCATCGCGCGATGCCGGTGATCGGGTGTGAACTTCGTCAAGCGGCTCGGATTGACGGGCACCGGCTTGCCCCACCCGATGAAGTTGTATCCCAGCGAAATGAGCACCATTCCCATGAACCCGAACGGTTCGAAATGGGAAACCGGATTGAGGGTAACGCGGCCCAGCTGCTGTGCGGTGTGATCGCCCAGCCTGAGGGCCACGAAGGCATGCATGAATTCGTGAATAGAGATTGCCACGACAAAGCAGGCGAGCATGGTGATGATCTGCTTCGTCGGTGGCAGCGTGTGACCGCTCATCAGCTGCCCCAGCAAAAGGAGCAGCATGATGATGTAGATGCCGGAGTTTGGGCTTCCGCGGCTTACGAAATGCAGGTTATGGCGATCGGAATCGCGCAGCACTGATCAGGCGCCAGACCCGGAATAGAGATGACAGGCCACAAAATGCCCCTCACCCTGATCAGCCAGGATCGGGTCGATCTTCTTGCAGACATCCATCACGTATGGACATCGCGTGTGGAAGTGGCAACCACTTGGCGGGTTGATCGGGCTCGGAACGTCACCGGTCAGAATGATGCGTTCGCGCTTGCGCTCGATAACCGGGTCCGGAATCGGAACCGCCGAGAGGAGCGCCTTGGTATACGGATGCAGCGGATCCTCATAGAGGGCGTTTCGGTCGGCAAGCTCTACGATCTTGCCAAGGTACATCACCGCCACCCGGTCGGAGATGTGTCGCACGACCGAGAGGTCATGGGCGATGAAGAGATACGTGAGGCCAAACTCGTTCTGCAGATCCTCCAGCAGGTTGACGATCTGCGCCTGAATCGACACGTCGAGCGCCGAAACTGGCTCGTCGCAGACGATGAAATCCGGATTCGCCGCCAGCGCGCGCGCGATACCAATGCGCTGGCGCTGACCGCCGGAGAACTCGTGCGGGTAGCGATTTGCAAAGTACGGATTGAGACCGACCGTCTGTAGCAACTCCTGCACGCGCTGGTTGCGTTGATTCTTTGGCACGAGATTGTGAATCTGCATCGGCTCGGACACGATGCTGCCGACGGTCATGCGGGGGTTCAGCGACGCATAAGGATCCTGGAAAATCATCTGCAAGTGGCGGCGCATCTTGCGCATGCTGCCACCATCGAGCTTGGTCAGGTCCTGTCCGTTGAAGATCACTTCTCCGGATGTCGGCTTGTACAACTGCAAGATGGCGCGGCCGGTGGTCGACTTGCCGCAACCCGACTCGCCGACCAGCCCGAGCGTTTCACCCTTCTTGACGGCAAGTGAAACGCCATCCACCGCCTGGACCGCTCCGACCTTCTTCTGGAAGATGATTCCCTGTGTCAGGGGGAAATGCATCACCAGGTTGCGAACGTCCAACAACGGCTGATCCCCGTTGCTGGAAACCGCCTGAGCATTCGCTGTTTCGACCGCCATCAGGCTTCTCCCTTAGTCGGAACGTCTTCTTTCGATACTTCTTCCCAGAACCAGCACGCGCTGAAGTGACCGGGCGCGACCTCCTGCAGTGGAGGCCGTTTCTGCTCGCATTTCTCACGCGCGTAGTCGCAGCGTGGCACAAACGGGCAAATATCGGGGAGGTCGATCAAGTCAGGCGGAAGTCCGCGGATCGGCTCGAGTTTCTCGCGCTCGCGCGCATCGAGCCGAGGGATCGACTTCATCAGGCCGACCGTGTACGGGTGGCGCGGATTGGCGAAGATCTCTTCCGTGCTGGCAGTCTCGACAATCGAGCCGGCGTACATGACCTGCACGCGGTCGGCCATGCCGGCCACCACTCCCATCGAGTGGGTAATCATGATCACGCCGGTGTCGCGCTCAGCCTGCAACGACCGCATGAGGTCGAGAATCTGCGCCTGAATCGTGACGTCGAGCGCGGTCGTCGGCTCGTCCGCGATGATCAGCTTCGGATTGCACGAAAGCGCCATCGCGATCATCACGCGTTGGCGCATACCGCCGGAGAACTGGTGCGGATACTGATCGATTCGTTCTTCGGCGTTCGGGATACCGACCATGCGGAGCAACTCGATGGCACGCGCCTTGGCCTGATCCTTCGACATCCCCATGTGAAGCTGAAGCGCTTCGCTGATCTGCCGGTTGATGGTGAGGACCGGATTGAGCGAGGTCATCGGGTCCTGGAAGATCATTGCGATCTGATTTCCGCGAATCCGGCGAATCTGATCGTCATTGAGCTTCAGCAGGTCCTGGCCTTCGAAGATCACCTCTCCGTTGACAATCTTGCCTGGCGGATTCGGGATCAACCGCATGATCGACAGACCGGTGATGCTCTTGCCCGAGCCGGACTCCCCCACGACCCCTAGCGTCTCGCCGGGCATCACATAGAAGGAAACGTCTTCGACTGCCTTGACGACGCCATCCTGCGTAAAGAACTGCGTCCTCAGATTCTTCACTTCCAGCAGCGGTTCACCGCCGCGTCCATTGCTTCCCGCGCTTGTTCGGGTGGCAGTGGACTCCTTCGAAGAGGCTTCCGCGGACATCTCTTGCCCTTTCAACGGGAACCGAAACCAGTTCTCGTCAGACTATCAGGAGTGTTCCTGCTCCGTTCGGTCGCCTGCGCTCCAGTCGGCCGATAAGCCGGCAAGCTACCAACATTGGTGCCTCGAATCAACAGAGCGGACGCGACGCGAATATACCATGGCCGTCGCCAATGGCCAACGACCGCGTCTGAGCGATTGAAAACAATTCACCCCTCGTCTGACTCGACCGCTTCAGTGTACCCGGAGTGGGCGAAGAGCGCGCGCCCTTCGCCCACGCTCGCACGTCGCTCGATTCGCGGTCGATGGGCCAGGATCGGATGACTATCTGGCTTACGTGAGGCGCCCGAGCCGCCGGCGGTGAGTTCCGGCAGCTCGGCGCACACCCGCCTACGACCCAAGCGCCTCAAAGGGAAGCGCAGTCACGCGGCCGCCGTCCTCGGTGCTCACGTTGACACTTCCGGATTCGGTCATGTACTCGACAATCGCGCCATCTTCGACCTCACCCGAAAGCGTGTCCGTGAATCGCACCTGGCTGTGCGAATTCCCTTCGGCCTGGATGTCGATCGATGTGCTCTCGAGTTCGACCGCATTCAGTTTGGCGTTGTCTTCGATTTCGACTTGCTGTGTTGCGGCCGAACCCGTGATGGTGACGGTGGAGTTCCCTTCCACTTGTGTCTCGAGCCGTTGCGCGGTCAGGTGCGTCAACTGCAATCCAGCGGAGTCTTCGACCGAGACCTGCAACGAATCGGTCGTCAGTCCATCGACTTCAGCAGTCACACGGCCTTCGAGTTCGATCTGATTCAGAGAGGGGACGGTAATGTGATAGACCAGATCCGCCCCAGCCGTGTTGTTGTTGTCGTTGTTGGGCTCGATCTCGAGCGTGTTGAACCAGACCTGGACTTGCAGGTTGGAGATCTCGGCCTCGGGACCGGAGACGGTCACCGATGCAGGAGAACCGATCGTGATGATGGCGTGACCAGCGCCTTCGATCTGCACCTGGGAGAACGAGTCCATCTGAAATGCCGTGCCGTCTGATTGCGCAGCGACTGGCGCGAACTGAAAAGCCCCTGCAAGGAGCGCGCCCGCTCCGAGAATCGAAACCGTTCTCCGCAACATAGACCTCATCATGGACTCCCGCGCTGTCGCGCATTGAATACAGATGGCTCAGAGTCCAAACCGCCCTGAGCCCACAGCCATCATAAGGAAGGAGCCAGCGGTACGTCTCCCCTTCTAAGGGAGGGTTTCAGGTGGAAGCGCGCTGTTTCCAAAGCGGTGAGCGGTGGAGACCGGT
The DNA here is from genome assembly GCA_041390825.1 of Thermomicrobiales bacterium. Lineage (NCBI taxonomy): Bacteria > Pseudomonadati > Thermomicrobiota > Thermomicrobia > Thermomicrobiales > Thermomicrobiales bacterium. The sequence continues at coordinate 146,971 of JAWKPF010000009.1, read as the reverse complement.
CACCACCAGCCGCTGGCTCGATGACCGCACCGATCTGTGACCAGCAAGTCAATTCCGAAAGATGGCTTGCATAGAATTGCCAAGAATATTCGCGCCAGAAGTGTATGTACATTGACTTACAGTCATGATATGGTGTGGGTGCATTGGTATTGCCTAGCCGGTGTGCTGAAGCAGCAACGCTCAGTCGCCTCGGCCACACAAGGGAACGCACAGGGCGTGGAGTTTATCCCCTGAGCGACGGTGGCTGGTACCCAGCGAAACGACCGACGGCACGTAGGGTGCATATGTCAGTCGAGGAGCGCCGACAGGTCTTGCGAACGCCTTCGGGCGGGAGCGCATCCGCAAGGAAGCGTCGCTCCCTACGGGCGCACGAGACAACAGACTGTCTTGCCGTTCCAGCTTGGGCAGCATACGTGGGCACGCTGAACGCCGGAGCAACCTTCACGGGCGAGGGCGGCAGCGACGTCTCGATGCCAATCGAAGCAGCGCGAATCGCAAGAAACGCAGTGTGGAGAACGGCTTGATTCCAATCACTTGGAACACGCTGCGCATAGGCTGGTACGCCCCCAAAGGTTTCGACCGGAGGGGGCGTACTGTTGCCTTCACATATCAGGGTCCTTCGTCCCGCGATTGCTCCCCGGTACGCACCGCCCACTTTCCGCAAATTGAGTAGGCTTCCCGAAGTTGCCGATCGAGCCACCGCTCTGACGCGCCAGGCGGACCGCCATGGGTTGCCCGTCGAGTCCACGCGGTCGGTTCGATCGAGGCGGACCGATCTCTGGAGGATGCAACGAGTGTCACGCGCAGCGTTAGCGGCGGACCTGCACGCCATTCGCCTGTTCCAGGAACTGCCCGATCCGATCACCGCAGCAATCTCGGCCTGCGGACGAATCGAACAATGGGAACGCGGCCAGTTTCTTTTCTTCTCCGGCGATCCTGCCGACCACGTCCATTTTCTTCTTTCTGGACGGGTCAAGATCGTGAATGAAACGGAGGATGGGGCCGAGGTCATTCTCAGGCTCATCAATCCAGGAGAGATCTTCGGCGGGGCTGGCGGCTGGGGCGACGATCGATACCCGGCAACGGCGATCGCGCTGGATGACGTTTCGGAGTTTCGCCTGCCGGCTGCGGAGTTCTCTCTTCTGCTTTCCCGACATCCTGTGTTTGCCCACGCGATGATCCTGGAACTGGCGACGCGGCTACGGGAAGCCGAGGCCCGCATTCGCGAGCTCCAGGCCGAGCGGGTCGAGCGGCGTATCGCGCGGACGCTGCTGCGGCTCGCCGGCCGCATCGGCAACGAGACGCCGCTCGGAATCGAGATTGAACTTCCCCAATCTCGGCAACATCTGGCCGAGCTTACCGGCGCGACACTCACCACGGTAAGCCGCGTGCTGCGCGAGTGGGATCGCCGCGGTCTCATCGATGCGGGACGCGAACGGGTGACGATTACCAAACCGCACGAGCTCGTCATGGTCGCTGAAGACCTGGTCCCGACAGAGCACGATTCCGAAAACTGACGCTCCGTCGAATTCGGGCACGTTCTTTGCGCTAGCGCAACGACGGCTGCCGTTCGCCGTGGGAAGCTGTCCACAGATTCGTGGGCAGATCGGATTCGTCTGCCCGCAAGGGGAGGCACTCGTGAGCGAACGGGACCAACCGATATCGATCGACTCGAACGTCGAGCAGGTCTTGACGATGTTTCCATCGACGGTTGCCGTTTTCCTTCGATGGCGGATGCACTGCGTTGGATGTCCCATTGCGAGATTCGAATCAGTTTCCGGGGCATGCCGCGCATACCGGCAACCAGCCGACCGATTTCTCGACGAATTGAACCGGGCGGCCATCTCCCACCAGGGGCCGGAGTATCCCAACGAAACGCACTTTGTTTGATCAGCGTCAACCTCCGCGTTGCACGCGCTTTCGAAAGGACGCATGGAACCCAGAACAGAGACAGAAGCCATGGCGTGGGACGTCTTGCACGGCGTGATCGATCCCGAGGTGGGGATCAACATCGTTGACCTGGGGCTGGTCTATGGCATCGAAGCCGAGGACGACGCGGTCCGCGTGGTCATGACTCTGACGACTCCGGGATGCCCGCTGCACGAAACGATCGCCGAAGCCGTGGACACATCCCTGCGCTATTTCATTTCGGACATCGAGACGGTCTCCGTCGATCTCGTTTGGGATCCGCCATGGAGCCCGTCCATGATCACCGAGGCAGGCCGCGAAGCGCTGGGATGGCGTTAGCAATGACGAGCTCACGTTCGGCAACCAGCGACCCTATCACACCCTCGTGGAAAATCAGCCAGGTGCTCCAGCGCTACCCAGCTCTGCTCGAAGTGCTCATCGAGAGCGCTCCAGCATTCGAGCGGTTGCGCAACCCGCTCGTCCGGCGCGTCCAGAGCCGGCTGGTGACGGTCGAGCAAGCCGCTGGCATTGGAGGTGTCGATCCTGCAATGCTCGTTGCGCGACTCAACGAGGCGGCGGGATTGCGCCCGTTCGAACCCGAACCGGTCGAGTTGACCGTTGATGTTCCGCCACCGGAAGCCCCTGCCTGGGTCGCATCGCCCGTTGCCGAGGAGCTCGACGTCCGCCCGTTCCAAAAGCGCGGCGAGGAACCGTTCAGCGCCATCATGGCCGCGTCACGGCAGGTGCCTGTCGGCCAGATGCTCGTCCTGCGCAACACCTTTGCCCCGACACCGCTCTATCAGGTGATGAGCCAACGCGGATTCGAGCATTGGGCGCGTCGATTGGCGGACGACGACTGGGAGATCTTCTTCTACCACGCGGATAACACGACTGAGCCGCCTGTGGCTGAGTCACGACCGAGCCCCAATGCCGCGCCCACGTCATGGTCCTCTCCAACTGCAACGCTCACCATCGACGTCAGTGAGCTCGTTCCCCCGGAACCCATGATCCGCATCCTGTCCGAGCTCGAAGCACTACCGGCAGGTTCGACCTTGCTGGTTCACCATGTTCGTCGCCCCATGCATCTCTATCCACGGCTCGACGAGCTCGGCTACCGACACGAGACACGTGATCTCGGACCTGGTCGAGTCGAGTTGCTGATCGAGAAACCGGCGACTGCGGACGGCGCGCCGGAATGACCGGAGGCCCTGGCGGGATCAGCTCGAAGCACGGTCCTGCGCTCGATCTGCCGGCCCGCTTCATGGGTCTGGGCATGATCATGCTCGCTGCCGTCGCGATTGCCTCGCCCTGGGCGTATCCCCTCATGCTCGACGGCTTCTATGCGCCACGCTTGCTCGCGTTCGTTCATCTCAATACGCTCGGTGTGATCGCCGCCGTGCTCATCGGCGCGAGCTATCAACTGGTGCCCGTGGTGCTGCAAACGCCATTGGCTTCGGTGACGCTTGGACGCATTTCGTTCTGGTTCTACCTTGTAGGCCTCCTGGCCTTCTTGCCGGGCCTGACGCTCACCTGGCGTCCCGCAATTGCTCTGGGCGCCTTGCTGGTGTTCACCGGACTTGCGATCTATCTCTTCGTCATCGCAAGAACGCTCATCGCCGCGCCCCATCCGGATGTCGTGAGTTGGCACATCTCGATCGCGATGATCGGTCTCGCAGGCGGAATCGCGGCCGGATTGCTTCTTTCCATCAACAAGGGATCCGGATTTCTGGGTTCGATGACCTTTCGCATTCTCGCCGCCCACGCCACGTTGATGTTGGCTGGGTGGGTGATCGTGATGCTGAATGGGGTGGCCTATCGCCTCGTCGGTATGTTCACCCTCTCTGAGGATCAGTTGTGGCGACGGGTGGCCTGGCTGGAGCTCGCTCTTTCGGGCACTGGAGCATGGCTGCTCGCGGGTGGTCTTCTCCTCAGCGCGCAGCGCGAGTTCCTGCTCATCGCAGCGCTGCTCATCACCGGCGGTCAAGCGCTTTTCGCTGCCCAACTCATCCATCTCTATCGCGTGCGACGGCGTCGTGGGTTCGACATTCACATTCCGTATGCGTTGACCGCAGCGGCAAGCGGGCTTGGTGGCGCGTTCTTGCTTGTCTACGGACTCCAGAGCGAGAGCGCCATCGACGATAGGCTTTGGATCGCGGTCGGCTTTCTTGCCATCTCCGGTGTGGCGATCAGCGCCATACAGGGGTTCTTCTACAAGATCGCCACCTTCCTCGTCTGGCTGCATCGCTATGCGCCGGTGGCCGGACGACAAAAAGCTCCTCGACTCGAAGATCTGTATGACCGTCGGCTCGCCCAGGCCGGCTGGAGTCTCTGGGTGTGCGCGCTAGCCGGTGCGCTGGCTGCCTTGGCCGTGGGGAATCGCCCGCTGGCAATCGCGGCAGGCGTCGCGGCGTTGGCCGCCCTTGGGTGTTTCCTGATGAATGTCGCGCGAATCGCCACGCATGCGCGGTCCGCAACGGCAGAACCGCTCGATAGCGCCGCTCGGGGTGGACCCCTCCGGGCAGGCAAGGAAGGACATGTCTCATGACAGAGCAGACCGAAGCAACCGTCAAGGTCGATGTCCGCGGAATGGTTCCGCGGGAACGCCACCCGTTGATCTTCGCAACAATTGACGGCCTCGACGCTGGCGAAACCATGCGCCTGGTCAACGACCACGACCCCAAGCCGCTCTACTATCAGTTGATGGCCGAGCGGCCCGGTCAGGTCGGTTGGGACTACGTCGAAGAAGGCCCCACCGTTTGGCAGGTCCAGATCACGAAGCTTTAGCTCCAGAATCGCTGCTGGAGGGGCCGCCCGAGTCCGGCGCTCCCTCCAGTCGACCGACCCGACGGGTCATTTCTTGGCTGCTGGAATCTGTCCTTATCGGCACAGGTGGCGTACCGTAGGAGGAAGCGGGCGCTGACATCCACGGCCACTGTCGTCACGGGTTTGACCTCGGGCAGTACCGGTCGCAGCCTCCAATCATGACAGGCAACAGCATGTCAAGGACTCAGAACACCGAACCGACGCCCAGAAGTGGCGTCGGCAATGACGCAAACCGAGTCGACGAGGATCGTGCCCCGAGCACGCCGGGAACGCCGCCAGCAAACACCGAGGGGACCGACGCAAATCGACCACGGGACATCGTGGACGAAGCCTCGGCCGAGTCCTTTCCCGCCAGCGATCCCCCCAACTGGGCGACAGGGCAGCTACACCCTGAACGCCGAGCGTGATGACGAGCCGAGTTCTCCCTGTGCCGTCGCGCACGCAGCAGTCTCGAGCGCCCGCTATCGATAGGCGGGACAGCCATGCGGGCCACTCCAATCAATGGAGAGTTTTCCGATGCAACAGCCCGATTGGGATCCACGCGACGTCACGGTTTTGCGCGACCAGCGTGCCGCCTATGACGCGATGCGCGCCAATTGCCCGGTCGCGTATAGCGAGTTCCTCGGGTGGTCGCTCTTTCGGCATGAAGATATTGCTGAGGTTCTGGCGCACCCTGAAATATATCGCAGCGGATCACCCCACCGAGCGATCCCAAACGGCATGGACCCACCGGACCATACCCGCTACCGTTCGGCGCTCGTGCCGTTCTTCGATACCGACCAGATGTCCGCGTTCGAGCCACGATGCCGCGCCATCGCGGCGCAATTGGCGGAGCTTGCCGTCGGACTCGACAAGATGGAGTTCGTGGGGGAATTTGCCGAACCGTATGCGCTCGGCGCGCAATGCGCATTTCTTGGGTGGCCCGAAGTAGTCTGGGTGCACTTGCAAGGATGGACACATGGGAATCAGGAAGCCGCTCTCTCGCGGGATCGGGCCGCCAGCAAATCGCTCGCCGAAGAGCTCGAACGTTATGTGGAAGTTGCGGGAACCAGCCCGCCGACTGTCACGCACACCGTCGAACGACCTACCGTGCGACTCATGGCGACCGAGGTCGACGGACAGCCGCTTTCGGATAGCGACCTCGCCAGCATCTTGCGCAACTGGATCGCTGGGCATGGAACAGTCGCGGCGGGGCTCGGCATCCTGATCTTTCACCTGGTGACCGACCAACAGCGCCACAACAACGACTCCGAACGACCCGCTTCGATCGCGGCGGCCGTCGACGAGATCTTGCGCGTCGACGACTGGTTGGGTAAATCGGCGTACCACCAGCGAGGACGTCGAAATAGGTGGCCGACAGATTCCGGAAGGCTCCAAGGTGACGCTCAGGGATGGCGGCAAACCGCGACGAGCAAGGTTTCCCGATGCTGAAAGAATTCACCTGGACCGCGATCAAGGGCAACTTTGGTGGTTGGTTCCGGAATCCACGGCTGCATCGGCGCGCCATTGTCACTGCTGCTGCCGCGCTGAGGAAACTCGCTCGCACATCGGTCATCGAAGGTGTCGAGGGGGATTCCGCGCACCGAGGCGTTCATCCCGCAACGGGTTTTCCAGGCTCGGTCCGCTTCTGGTGCCTGTCGCAGGAACCGCGACCTGGGCCGATGCCTGGCTGAGAATGAATCGTGCGGCGCTTTCTGGGAACCACCGCTGTGTCAGAAGAACTGAGCATGTATCATATGGGGAAGCTGATCGAACTTCGTCGGCCCGGTTTCCGGGACAGTGCTTCGACAGCTTCACGGTTGCGCGCCCGTAGCTCAGTGGATAGAGCGCTCGCCTCGGAGCAAGAGGTCGCGTGTTCGAGTCACGCCGGGCGTACCACCCCTTTATAAACCCTCAGTAAATGCCTCCACAGGTGGTTCCACCATCGATTAAGACCTTTCGCCTTCCTTCGTTCGAGGCAGAGGGTTCGGTCTATTCCAGACAAGGGGTTTGGCCGGGTCCTCTGGACAGTTCAGGAAAGGCTCTTGCGACAAGCTCACGACATCGGTTGACGTTCAACGAAAGGGAGACGCCAGATGGATGTCCATCCCATCAAAGACTTACAGAGCGCTACTTACTCCGGCACGACTTCGCGGCAATCTATCCCCGAGCACGATCGCCCGCTACAACATGACCTTTCTGCTGTTCGATCGGTTCTTACGCTGAATCCGCGTCGGGAGACAGTCGATCGCTGACCAATGACACGATGATGGCGTTCGTTTGGTTGCGGACGAGCCAGTGCGACCGACCAGGGGCTCAACGCAACGGTCGATCGCTGGTGTGCATGCGCATCTACGAGATATTCAGCATGGCTCAGATTTCTGAGGAAGAACGGTTGCTCGAAGACGAGTCAAAGTGGAGTTCCCGAAACTGCCTGACCACTTGTTTCCTATTCTCTCCGACCAGGAATTGGAACGGGTTTGGACCAGCCGCTACTTGACTGGAAAATCCGACCTAGCTACTCGCAATCGTGCCATGTTGGGTCTGATGATCGACACCGGCCTCAGGCGCGGCGAAGTCGTGGCGCTGCAGCTCGAAGACGTCGATCTGCGCGATCATCTCCTCACGGTTACCGGCAAAGGAAAAAAGCAACGGCGAGTGCCGTTCTCAACTTCGGTGAGAGTCCTGCTGGAGGAATGGTTCAAAATTCGTGGCGACGAACCAGGTTCGGTGTTTTGGCTCCAAGCGCAGGGCATCCGCATGGTCTTCCGCTCGATTCAGAACGAGCTCGGACTAGCGCGGTTCTATCCCCACCAAATGCGCCATCAATCGGCCACGATGCTGGTCCGTAACCATGCTGACGTGGCGACGGTCCAGCGCATCCTCGGACATTCAGACATCTCGACTACGCTGCAATACCTATCACTTTCGGATGAGGATTTGCGAAACAAGCATGCGGCGGCCTCGCCATTCGAGAAGCTCCAGCAGCAGTCGGCAGTGGTTGAGATGCCTGCGCGACGGAAGCGACTAAGCCTGAAGGCCACCTAGTCGCGGTTATGGAGCGTTCAGAAACGGGCATTCGCCGAAGTGCGTTGCATTCCATTCTTCAAGTCGACTAGTATTCCCTGTCATACTTCGCAGGTATCAGAGTCGACGGATCTCTCCGCAGATTCGTTATTGGCTTGGGGCTCTTTTGCGAATCAACAAGCGTCTCCCAATAGACGGAATCTCATCAACACGCGCACGGATTGGCCCGTGGCGCTCGGCGCTTCTTGCCCAAACAGTATCATTGTGAAAAAATTCACAATGTGCTGCTCGTACCGAGCGGCTCTGATTTGCAAGAGGCGGGAGAGACAATGACTTTGGTTGCAGTTCACTGGAATGTTGACGATCGTGAGGCCTATTTCGACTTGGACCGGGCGCAGTCGCGCGCCGAAATGGCACGCTCGATTGCTGCCTCATCGGGCATCGAGTCTCTTCAGGGGGCGTTTGAGCAGTATCTCGATGCTGTTGCACATCTGACCGGTGTGCCCGCAATCGCGGTGTCCCAATCAATGGACGGTGACTACGTCACGCTCAGCATGCATGTGGCGACCGATGTCCAAGCAGCGATCTCGGGTGATGCGACCGCTCAGCGGCTTCTTGACGAAACCGACTGGGTCCATTCAGCTCTCCGTGGGGATATTCGAAAGCTCCACCGCAAAATCGCCACGGAGCAGTGGTATTTGCAGACCGAGGGGAATGAGGATGCCCAGGAGTTGCACGACCTGGCAAACGAATTGCTCTCTGGATCTCAGGATTCGTTGTGGTCTGCACCTGGAGATGGCTCTCGAGACAGAGCGAGCATGGTTTGGCTTGCAGTTCACTCATCGTGATTGCTCATGCGTGAACCAGTACGACATGACCTGTCACGATCTCTTGACTCGATGCGGACACTGCGTGAAAGAGATAGGCGTTCACCACTGTCTGATGAGCCATGGGATTTCGGGGCCGCTCCTCACAGCGGCCCCTCTTTCTTGATCGCTGATGGCTATCTCTCTCGGTCTGCACCTGGCGTTCATCCGCCGTACCACCACTTGCTTGAGCGCTACCGAGAGCCATTGCGTGCAGTTCAACCGAACGCACAACTCTTTGGACTGAGTTACCAGGGACCGGATCGACATTATGTCCGTGCTGACACTGAGTTGAATCTCTTGGCGGATTCCTACGACATAGTGAAGAACTATCTCCACGCCGATGGGAGCGGCAACACCTTCATTGGTTACAGTCTGGGAGCCCTAATATTTACCTTGGCATGTGACGAGGCAATCAGCTGGGGAGTCTCATCGGCGAGCGCGGTGAGGAGACGATTTCCGAAAATCATTCTTTGCCAGCCGGCATTCTCCCTCTCGTTAAATTTGATCGGCGCCATCCACGAACGACCTGGGCACGTTTCCACGACGCTGCTGACCATGGCGCGGCGTCGCGATGCGATTCTCCAGCGCCTCGAGCTGTCACTGCAGAACTTAATCAGCGCGAACACCGACATACGGATTATCGCCTGGAACGATGATGAGTTCGTGACTTTCGATGACACGGTCCAGGCAATGGTTGCACGTGCTGGAGTGGCGATCCAATCTGTGACGGTAACATCGTTTGACCCGCCAGCGAAATCAGCATTTCTTGAGCATTGTTATGTTCCTTTTCAGCCAGCTTTCGTGAGCCAAGTTCAACGTGCCGTCGCGAGCAATATCTCAGCTCAGGTCGACGAGACATATAAATAAGGGGGAGGGTGAAACCACCCTTCCCCTCGCAACACGTCGTGCGTTGGCCTCCACCGTCTAATCGCGCCGGCGAGTTCCCATCACTGCGTCGGACATCGCTGCAGAGACCAACCGTGGCAATACCTGAGCCACCAACGGATTGGCTTTGAACTTCAGTTGATCGCTTGGGATCGCTTGCGCGATCACGATCACGGTCGAGAGTGACGGATTCTTTTCGCCACTGGCCAACCTTCGCACGAAGGCTTGGTCCAACCCAGTGAATTCGGCCAGGTAATACGGACTGACTTTACAGCGCTCCAACTCCTCACGCAGGGCATGGGCAAAGTAACGCATGGTCTTGCCTCTAGTAGTCCGCTCGACACTACTGTCTCCCGAATCTAGCCAGACGCCCGCCTGATGATCACAGTGACACGCAAGTTCGTGTCGCGCCCATCTTTGAGCCATTTACGCTAAATGTCAACGATAGATTATGTTTCATAAAAGCGTAAAGCATTTTTCAGAAGATAGACTTTATACTCTTTCCATTCCCTATAACTTAATTGTTGGCGGTTCGACTCCTTTCCGAGCGCGCCGCTGTTTGTGGAGTCGACGCAACGATGCCTAGGCGTAGTTGGTTGTGGACGGCCTGGTATCTCTGGGCCTCGTTTCTGCTCGTCGTTCTGATTTCTTCGCAGTCAACCGAATACGGTCAGTTCGGCTATGACAACCTGCGCCGCTTGCTGCCCGGAGCACAGGCGGTGGGCAACTTCGTTGCCAGTGTCGGCAACGCGGTGGGTTTGGATTTCAGTTCGGTCGATCGGTACTTCGACGAACTGTGGGTCGGGCCACGCGGTTCAACCCCATTTGGAACGGCCGTGACCATCGTGGGCTGCTGGGCGTTCGTGACCTGGCTCTTCGTCAGCTTGGGGTCTTTCCTGTTCCGGGGCATTTCTGGTGGTACATCGATTCCCAGCGTCAGTGGAGGTGATGTCGTGGTTCAGCGCGTGATGGCCATTGTGGTGGTGGTGTTTTTGTGCGTGCTCTTCGCACCGGGCTGGCCGATTGAGGGACCAGTCTTTCGGGTTTTGAACGATCGCAGTATCGATCCAATCCGAGAGCGAGAAAGCGCCGCCATTCAGGATGAACTCGATCGGGAAGTCCAGGATTGGGCACCAGCAGACTTGAGTCCGGCCTGCCAACTGGTGATGACGGAAGGACCGAACCAATTGGAGGCGCGATCGGATCCGTCACTGCTGCGCACCTGTGGTGAGAGCGTCAAGAGTGCTTTGGAAGCGGACGCCACCATGGGGAGGGAGCCTGATCCGAGAGTCGAATCCAGTGCCATTCGGTTTCTGCTTGAAATCTCGTCATTGGCACAAAACGGTCAGCTGACCGACGTCGCCACGGACGATTTGCAGTTCCGGCGGTTCGATCGATTTGCCCGAACTGGGTATCCCAACTTGCGCCAAGAAGGGTGGCGGCAATCCGCGCAGCGCTACCTCGGATTGCTGCAATTCCCCGATGACCGATCCAACAGTGCCGATGCCCGTGCCGAGGTCGGGTACAAGCTCGCGGTCTTGGCTGAGCTGCTCTACAACGGTAGCGAAGCGGCCAGTCGCGACATGGCCTACCGGATCGCAACGGTGACAGAACAAGAATTGCACTGCGTGCCGGACGCGGTGCGCGGCAGTACGAATGCTGCAGGCACCCCCGTGGCTACGCCGGACTTGCCTAGCTGCCTCAACTTGGCTGGACACACTGGCACTGAGGAGGGGGGATTGCTGAACCTGGGTGACACCGGAACAAAGGTGGTCGTTTCGGCGCTGCTGTTGCTCGGGGTAGTCATACCCTTTGTGCCCTGGCCAGACAAATTCCCGTTCCTGCTCCTGTACATCCCGATTGGGATCTTTATGGCTATGGCGGCGTTGTAAGGAGGGAGACCGTCCATGGATCGCTACTCTCAACCGCCACCAGCCGTGGCTCCCACGACCATAGAACCACCAAGATCCACTGGTCAGTCGGTCATGATGTGGGGCGGCTCACTTGGGGGCGTGGTGTTGCTCCTGTCGCTCATTGGCCGTGATTTGATTGGCATTCTGGCCGGAGTCGTGCTGATCGGTGGGTCACTACTCTACGGCTCACGGTTGCAGGAGAAGGAAGAAGTCGTTCGGCACCAGCGAGCGTTGGATTTGCTTCTGCATGACCCGATGGTGCTGATCAATCAAACCAATTCCACGCGAGATTTGGACATTGAGCGCCTACGCGGCATGCTCAAGAAACAACATATCCAGCTGACCGAATCCCGCGCCATGCGGGATGACCTGGTGCGGCTGTCGCAATCATTGACAGCCTTGCAGCTGGCTGCTTGGGAGAAAAGTGAGAAGGATCCGTCGTTCCGCGCACTGTACGATCAGATATCCGGAGCTATTCAAACCACGCAAGCCGGAGCCGACGAGCTGCTGGGAGATCTTTCCGGCGGAGGAGAATTGACAGCGGACGCACAACAGCGCTTTGAAGCCATCAGCGAGATGCTACTGACGGTGCTCGATCGATGGATCAACCGCAAATGAGCATCGATTTGGGTAAAGTCGAACGCTCCAATCCGCGCGCCAAACTACTCACGTTGCCGCCCCTGAATCTGCGGGTGGAACCGCAGGAGCTGCGCAGTGCTTGGATTGTCGGGCAGCCGGGATTCGGAAAGTCGACCTTCCTGGGTAACCTGGCGGAAGCCTTTGTCGATGCAGGTGAAGGGGTCTTGTTGATCGATATCAAGGGAGGATTGGCCGAGGAGGTGGCGGCGCGCACCAAGCATCCCGAACGGGTGATCTATCTCGATCCAGCGGGTGCCCACAAGCAGCAGCGCTACTACACCCTCAACCCACTCGATTTTGACCGGACCAACCGGCTCAACTACGAGCTCTACGGCAACTCGCTGTTCGAGACCTTCGTCTACATCGGAGAAGTGGCTCCCGAGTTGATGAAGCTGATTCGCAAGGTGATGAAAGAGTCGATTCACCTGGCATTGGCCCGCCGGGGAACGACTCTGACCGACATCTATCTGATCCTGCACGATGAAGCGCATCGCAGTAAGTTCCTGACCGCCGATGGCGTTCCTCCGATGACGGTGCACTACTGGATGAATGTCTTCCCGACGGTTCTACGAGAGCAACGCAATGTGGTCGAATCCACCGATTCTCGTATCCGGGAAATCTTGGAAGGACCGTATCTGTCCTACATGCTCAACCAGCCCGCCAGCAGCCTGAAACTGGTCGAGTGGTTGAATCAGGGAAAACTCATCATCTGTGATTTCAATCAAAGTCACTTGTCGGCACTAACCGCCACCCGACTTGGGAATCTCATCCTGGGCTATATGGCCGGGGAGATCAATAAGCGGCCAACTGGCGAGCGCGGTCAACGCTGGCGGATCATCATCGATGAAGCCCACGAGCTGGCGACGCTGCCATTCGCGCGCATGGTCACGCAGATGCGCACCTATAGTGCCTATCCCGTGATCGCCTCTCAGTCGCGCACGCAGATGGAGAAGAATCCTGAGCTGCTGGCTGCAGCTGACCTAACGTCGGCGCAATTCGAATTGATGCTGGCAGAACGAGATTTGGCCGGGTTGCGCTGGACGCGCACTCCAGAAGAGCTGGCAGCGGCTCGCAGTCGCGAGGAGTTCACGGCGCACTACCGCTTGACCAAGCCGCCCAAGGGGTTCGACAACGAAGGCGTGCTCCATTTGCATCCATGGCATCGGGAGGAAGATCTCGATCAATTGGCGCGTCTGCGTCGCGAAGGGATCGACCGCGCCCTTCCGAGATCGCAGTTGCGGGATTTGTATGACTTCCAAACCTTTGTGGACTCGAAGCAGAAAGCCAAGTCGAATGGAGCCAAAGCAACAAAGACAGGGCCGGTGGCATCGGGATCCGGCAAAGGCTCGAGCCATTCCGCTGGAAGCGATCCCCAAGGGAGCCGAGATTCTGGTGCTGCTGGATCAGGCCCAGTTTCTGACCGGCCGCCAAGTCGCCAACCGATTCTTCACCGTCCCTATCAGCCAGATCGAGCAGTGGAAACGGAAATGGCCAGAGCAACTCGGGCGGCAAATCGTAGTTTGTTTCGGCTCAAGGATCGCGGATGGGTGCGGGTCGAACCCGTATTCACGATGGCCCGGCAGTCCAAACGTTTGACTGCTATTGAACTGAACGTCTTGACTGACTCGGGAATCGAGATGGTCCGTCGCCTGTATGCGTCGGATCCACAGACGTGGGCGTTAGCTCCTTCATCGAACGCTGCGATCGAGTTCGTGCCTGAGTTGATCAAACATGAGGTAGCTGTCCGCGACGCGCTGATCGGCCTGCTGCGCCTGTTTGAAACCCACAGCATTCCAGTCGCATGGTGGACATTCGACAGCCGCGCTTGGATCGCCAGTGGAGGCACCCAATTGATCCAAGCACCAGATCTCATCTTGACCGCAGGAGAATATCAAGTGCCGCTGCTCGTCGAGGTAGATATGGGTACGGAGTCGATAGAGAGCGACGCTCCCAATGCCTGGCGGATCAAAATTGCGAGGTATGAAAACTACCTGAGGGACTTAGCCAGCAACGATCCGCTCTTTGAAGGATGCCAAAAACCTCAGGTGCTGGTGATCGCTCCGGCCGGAGAGCGATTGCGGAATCTACATCGCGTTTTCGAGCAATGGGGAAGTCCTGGGCATTGGTGGCTAACGACACTTTTCCAACTCGAGCCTGTCCGCTACACGCCACCGGGTGATTCGTTTTTACGATCGGGGACGATGGGAGAGCATTCGCTGGCCGAGTGGATTTGTCCTTCGAACCGTCTTTAGGATCGTCTTACCGTGCCAAGTCCGACATCTATAGAACAACAAACGAATACATCCCCATGATCAGGAATGAATCAACTCCTCTCCGAGAGAATGCCTGAACCAGCCAAGGCAACGCTGACAAGACTCCGCCCTGTACCCGAGCCTCACCGGCCGGACGTCTCCCAATAACCACTCGACAACCATCCCATGAACCACTCCACCCGTACCACCGGTGGACCGATGCCCTTGACCCGCGCTACCGCACGCCTCAAGTGCGCAACGCACTGTGGAACCACACTCCAAGAGCCAGAAAGCCAAAAGGCAATCAGCGACAAACACACACAAGGCTAGTGGAATCTGACACCACGCTCAGGCCAGCCATGACCCTCATACGACAAGACGAAGCACGTGGAACGCCCGACCGCATCGAAGAGTCCGCAGTCATCTGCACCCAGGTACCGACGATGGTCGACCGCATCCCCGCACTCACGAAGGGGCACGGTCCTGCTCTCCCCATTGTGCTCAGCGTCCTCAAGCCACGCGCCGAATGCGCTCAAAGGGCTTGACCGCCGCAGCTCCCAAGTGAGTCGGCAGCACCCTGCCAGAAAGCGAGGTGATGGAAAAACTATGTCCACCACACAACACCACGACGAGCTCGTCATCTCCAGCTACTCGTTAGCTGAAGCCGAACAAGACGGCGTGCTCCACAAGCTCTGGCCCCACCGCTGGGACAAGATTACCCACGGCAAGCCATTGGTAGCCACCGCCGCAATCAAGGCGGATCTCAGCGATGCCGGACTGATGGAAATCTGGAACGCCTACGTCAAGTGGCGTCGAGAGGAATGCCCCAAGCTACCGCCGGAGGATCAGTTGTTCTGGATTCGTATGAACGGGGAGACGGTCTGGGTGATCGAGGATGTGCAAGCGTTCACCATCCTCTACCCCAGCGATTACTAACTCGAAGGTGGGTTGCTTCCGGTCAGATCAAGCAACGATCTGGCCGGGCTGGAGCCCATCAATTTACGCTCCAGAAAGTGAGGTGATCAACCATGATCAATCGCATGAAAGACTGGTTGGACCGGTCTGAGCCGTCCAGCCAGCGACTGTTGCACCAGGAGGTGCAAGCCATCGAGCTGCAACTGGTGCACCGCAACGAAGCGATTCTAACGATGTACAACGAAATGGATCAGCTTCGAGCGCGACGAGATGTCTGCAAATTGAAGCTCCGGCAGTGGCAGGGTAAGCCGCTCAAGAGCTTTCACGTTGCGCATTAGTCGCATCCTAGCACGAGGCTAGGGGTTATGTGAAGTGGGAGAGAGACACCATTATTTGGGAGGAATCTTGTTATGAATGACAACGCACGAGCTGCATCTGATCGCCGGGTGTGGCTCTACAACCTGGAAGTCGAGGTGATGTCGCTGATGGTCTTGATGGACGCGTCAGGTGAACTGGCCACCTACCAATACTTGACCAAATGGAAAGAGCGACTGGCCTCCGAGCGTCGCACATTGACGCCAGTCAAGGCTGGCTAGAACTGAAAGGAGAGAGACATCCTGTGGGCGAAGAAGCCCACCATCATATTTGGGAGAAATCTTCGATGAACAAACTTGATCTGACACCAACCCCGTGTCCGGATTGCGGCATTGACCTGCGGCGTGGGGTGATCGAAATCCGTACTGGCGTGACCGAATCGCATACCTGGCGAGCGAACCGGTTTTTCCGCCCGGGCGATTGGTACTTAGCCATGACCGAGTCCGATGGTGCTGAAACAATGCGCTGGGTGTGTGGGCAGTGTGGTGCAGTCTTGCCGGAAGATGTGGCGCTGCACCTCGGTCGCATCATCTACCGTGCTGCGTGAGCTGGTGCATTGTGGCTGACCCGAGCTGATGGTTCGGGTTGGCACAGAGTGCATCAATGGCCCATGCAGTTCCATCTTGGTGCAGTGCCCGCTGCAGAACAGAACTGGGTATGATTCCGCCCATGACTGACAGCAATCCCGTGTATTTTGCTACCGTTGAGGCCATCGACCGCTTTCTCGATGGTCGATACAACCCAGCGCAATTGCGAAGCTGGCTGATGGTGCATTTTGACATCGAGCACGCCAACCAGAAATCCGAACTGCTTTGGGGCAGCGTGATGATGCATCTAGCGGTGTACAACCAAGGTGACTTTGACCGCGCTGATTTGCTCGCCAGCATTCGGCAGTTGCGGGATGCAGACAATCCATTTGTAGAGAACTTTCGAACTCCGCTTGGGAAACAGAAAGCATTTCGCGATATTGCCTTCTCGCCTACCCCACCATGGCCAATTCAGCGATCGTTGACGCTCGATGAGCTGGAGGCCCAGCGCGATCTTGAAGGGTTCAGCAAGATCTAGGTCTAAACAGTCGACTATCGGTTCTTTGGGAATTCGCGTGAGCTTTCACCGTTCATTCGTGTAACGCTTTTCAGTTGCGCCAAGGTTGGACCTACTTCCGATAATTTGATTTCTCATGCTTGGCTGTTATAGGATGACTGAAAAGTATTCATCTTATGTTCAGTCATTTCCGGGCGCTTCTGGTGCCCCTTGGAATTATCAGTCTCGTCGCGATCTTGCTCTCGGTTGTATTTACCCCGAGCCTTTGGCGAGCGCCATTAGCCTTCCTCGGTCAGCATCAAGAATCCCAGTCCTTCACTCCCATTGACGCCACAACTCTGGCCGGCCAAACCGGCCTGTACTACCTCGATGCCTCCCACCTGATCGGCACCATTAACACGGCTCGCTACTCCGCCTACGCTGACTTGGTGGAGGAAGGCCAGCTCGATTCCGACTCGGTTATCTATACCAATAAGAACCTCCCCACTCCAACACCTGTGGTGGTGCCCACTTTGCCAGCCTTCATTTCAAGTGTTGAGGCGGGGCTAGGCTTAACTGGCGGTGGTACATCTGGGAAGGTGTCACTGGCCGTCAAGACTGGAGTTGGCATTGTGCTGTCCAACGGCTTGGTCACTACCACCCTGGGCGACTCGGTCGATCTGTCTAGCGACGAGGTGGTCAGTATTTTGCCAGTGGCCAAAGGCGGTACCGGACTGTCCATGACCCCACTCGCGGGCACCATCCTGGTTGGTA
Organism: Thermomicrobiales bacterium; assembly: GCA_041390825.1. Lineage (NCBI taxonomy): Bacteria > Pseudomonadati > Thermomicrobiota > Thermomicrobia > Thermomicrobiales > Thermomicrobiales bacterium. The sequence continues at coordinate 129,589 of JAWKPF010000009.1, read as the reverse complement.
CGGGATCTGGCTATACCCAAGCGTTGCTGTCGGCTGGGGACGGGCTGACGCTTATTTCCGGCAATGATGATCTGGAGTATGCGCTGGATGGAACGGTGTGCCGTACATCTGGGAATTGTTCCTCACTAGGCATCATTGGCAACGGCACCACCAACTATCTAGCCAAGTTCACCGGCACTGGCGCCATCGGTAGCTCTCTCCTTTTTGACGACGGAACTAATGTGGGGATTGGAACGAACGCTCCAAGTGCACGGCTGACTGTGATCAAAGGAACCGCTAGTGACGGGGCCACCATTGCGAGCTTTGGTTCAACGGCCGCGCAACGAATCTTGCTGCGTGACGAAGGCGGCGGCAGCGGAACCTATGGGCCACAGATTTTCTCGAATGCGGGTCTGCCGTTGGTCATTCACGGGAGTGGCAACGTAGTCATCCAACCAAGCACCGGTAACGTTGGTATCGGAACGACTAGCCCTAGTACCAAACTGGATGTAGATGGATCTTTCCGAGCAAGGACCACGGTGAGATTTGACAGTTTCACCCAAAACGGTGGCCTGCTCTATACCGATGCCACAGGTCAAGTTGCTCAAGTAGCCAGTCCGGGGCTCGTTTGGGATAACACCTATCAGAAACTCAACATCGGAAATCTGGCTATGGGAGGCACTCGACTCAACGTATTCAGTAGCGTGCCAGGCATCATCGCAGCCTTCCAAAGCAATGGTTATTCCAGCGCTGACGGGAATCCTCTGTTCACTATCACCGGAAACAACACATCAATTCCATATCTGGAAGGGCTCAGGGTCAGTGTCAATACCAGCACTCAAGGATTGATCAGTCTATATAACAGTGGGACCGGCGTAGCGGCCTTTAGATCCTTGGCAGTGTCCACCGGTGATGCATCGTCGATTTACGAAGTGAACGGCGGCACGAGCTGGTCTGTGGGCCTTGACCAATCAGACAGCAGCAAATTCAAAATCTCCTTTGGTAGCTCCCTGGGTTCAAACGATCGATTGGTGATCAACCCAGTTACCGGGGGAATTGGAATTGGCACAAGTAGCCCAGGAGCACCTAGGTTGACCGTTGAGGGCGGTGATCAGGCCGTCTCGCGTGTTCGTATATCAAATACTGGGGCATCTGGTCGGATTTTTGATCTGGTATCCGGTATCACTGATGTCAGCCAAACGGGCCTAAGTATTTACGACGCAACTGCCAGTTCCACACGTCTGGTAATGGACGACAGTGGAAAAATCGGCATTGGCACTGTTACTCCCCAGAACAGATTAGATGTGGCTGGTGGAGTAGCAATTGGCGGCTATGCGGGTGTCAATGCGGCACCGACCAACGGTCTGATTGTTTCCGGAAGCATTGGTATCGGAACCAACAATCCTGGAGTGCAGCTCGACGTAGCCAACACAGGCATCGCCAATGACTCCTCAGTTCCACAATTGCGTATTAGCGGTGGCGACGATGGCACTCTGGGACCGCTGCGGCTCACACTAGGCACCCATCCTTCGGCTACTGGTTCCAGTCGATATGCATACATTGGTACCGGCGATAACTCGACTATGAGGGCTCTAGCGCTCAATACAAATGGAGCCGGGGCCTTTGGCAATGTAGGCATCGGAACAGTTTCTCCATCAAGCCGACTCCATGTCGAATCGACCACTGAGCAATTGCGTTTGGGCTACGACGCCAGCAACTATGTCTCATTCACTACTGGGAGCACTGGCGGACTTACCATCACTCCACGCACCACCGGGCAATTGGCCCTATCTGGCAACTTTGATCTTTCAACCATCAGCTCGGGCTTTGAGATCACACGACAACCCACTTGGAATACGACATCCGCGCAGTCGGCAAACGGAATGCTAGTAACCATGGGCGTCAACTCATCGGCTGACCACACTGGTGCTCTAATTGCCTCTCGGACGGTGAATTACGCCTCGCAGCCTTCAGGCATTACTTACGAGTGGGTTGGCGGGTTTTCTTCCGAGGTTGGACTGGTGGGCTCGAGCGGCGCAGGTACCGTCAACAATGCCAGCGCGTTCACGGGCAACATCGTTTCAACCCCCTCTAGCTCCGGCGGCCTGATGAATGGTTATGGTTTATACATTGGTGCCCCTTGGACCGATGGAGGAGTTGGATCCATCGGAACTGCCTATGGGGTCAGGGTTCTTCCCCAACAAGGCGCTGGAGTTGGTAACGGTTATGGCGTCCGTATTGATGATGCCGCCACCGCTTCTCTCTGGTTGAGCTCTGATGACGGCGACGCCGCCAGCGGTATTAGCTTCGGCTCATCTCGCGATGTAATTCTGCGTCGTGGAGCAGCCGGGTACTTGAATCTGAACGCCACATTCCTATCTTCTGAAGACCTCGTAGCGCGATTCAATGGTAATGCGAATGATGATGTCGGGATCGGAATGCGAGGACCAGGCGGAGTGCTTGGTATCGATGTTGGGGACACAAACCTTTACAGATCAGCATCCGATACCCTCAAAACAGACGACCTTTTCGTAGCTGACGGTGGCGTAACGATCGGATCAGGCGGTACTCGCATCACCAAGCACTTATCAGCGACCACCTCCTGGGATCCACTCAGTACAGCCTCAGGAACCGCAGCAAGCTCGACAGTGACCGTGACCGGCGCAGCTTTGGGCGACGTAGTCAGCGTTGGTTTCAGTCAAGCGCTGCCTGACGGCGTAACTATTTCTGGCTCCGTCTCAGCAACCAACACTGTCAAGGTCACATTGGGCAACCTCTCCGGCAGTCCAGTCGACCTCGCGCCAGGAACCATCCGCGCGGACGTCTGGCAGCACTAACGGGCACGAAACTTCTGACCGACTTGCAACGCAAGGGTTCGTCAAACGGCATCTCAGATGGTTGCCGGTGGCGTCAAACGAGTGAAAATCGCTTCTGCGGCCACCACGTCGCGACCGTTGGCGAAATCAGGGATGATCGTTTCGGAGCTTCCGAGACCGTTCGAATATTGAACGGCGATATCGCTGGGCACGCCAAAGTAAACGCACTTGGCAATCGGATAGGGTTGATCCTGCGGAATCGGCGCAAGATACACCCGATCCGCATAACAGGCGTTACCGGGTAAGAGTGTCAACTGCACTTCCGATGGTGGGATGTCCCCTATGGTCATCCATGCGGTGACCTCGTCAACTAGTAGGGTTTGGGGAACGGCAACGTCACGGTTGCAATCGAACAGTTCTGCGGGAAGTGGAGATGGCTCGGCCCGGTCTACAGGTCCAACTGGGCCTTGATCCTCGTTCATTAAACACTCCTTGGTTGCAACTCTCCGCACCATTCTATTGGGGCACAAAGTCACAATGTCCTTCGGACGCTGGTCCGGCATGAAATGTGGGTGGTGATTGCAACTATACCGCTCTTCGGACTCACTCCACGACTCAGGGTTGTCAATCCCAAAAGTAGAACATATGATCTACTTCTGATTCTCTTCATCTGGAGGATGTGCCAACTTGGAAGGCATCAATGGGCTTTCGCTTGTTCTGGGGGCCGCGCTCGGCTTCCTCGTCTCGGTGAGCGGTCTGTGGTTGAGGCGCAACTGGGAACGGCACGACCGTGAGCAGGAGCACTGCCGCGACGAATTGGTTGGTCTGCTGCACAGTCTTGAGGCAGCCCGGCTCGCAGTGCGGCGTGAACGCATTCGCTTGAGAGCCTGGCCAGTGACCACCTCCCCCTCAACCGATATCAATCTCTTGATCGATCGATTCGGGGAAGCGGCGGAGGTCGTCTACGAATTTAGCAGTCGAACCCGTCGACTTCGATCGGGATCACTTCGTCTAGCCTGCGCTAGCTTTGTCTTTCTCTTACGTTCGTTTCACCACAATTTGGATAATCCACCCTCGGAGGATGAACTTGACGGATCCGCCATGGTCGTCAGGCGTTTGATCGAAGGGACTTTGTATCAATTGGAGCACGAGCAAAACAGCGTTGACTTGCTAAGCGGAAGACCTTGCCACTGCCCTCCTCCACCCTACTCTGCGCCATTGCCGGGAACTCAATCCTAAGCAGCTGCGGTCTTTTCGCATTCCTCGACACGCGTCATCGCGCGAAGTTTCTTCTACTGTTCCGCTTGAGAGGATTCAGATGGCCTTGACGTAGAGAATTCCGTCAACGTCCCACGTTTGAATCTTGATTCCCGCTGTCTTTGCAGCCCGAGCAAGATTGACTCGCAGACCACGAATGGTTTGAGGCGCTTCGGGTTCGACCTTGGCGACCTTGCCTTTCTTCAGCTGTGCCACGATGCTGGCCGCTTCGGCCGCATTCTGACTTTGCTTCGCCGGTGGTTTTGGAGCGTCGTTCTCACTGATGATGTCGTACTTCACGTATCCACCCTTCAAATAGTCAGTTGTCTCACCTCGGAAGTATAGATACCCGCTTCGGTGAATTTACGACACCTCGCTGTTCGGTTTTGGAGGCGAGCTGAGTATCTGTGCTTCTCTGCCCTAGCCCTCTGGCGATGTGAAAAATAGGTACCTAATTCTTTCCATAACTACTTATATTTTCGCAGTCGCACCCGTACAATGGGGCTCTCAAATTTTTATGTATGGTGGATCCGACCACTGGAGGACGTCGGTTATCCCGTTCAAGGATTATTGAACATCAGTGTTCGGTCGTTTGAGTCAGTGAAAGTCGAGGGGATGATCATGCAATCAATCCATCAAAATCCCTACAACGCCATCGACCCTGAACTAGCGGCAGTGCTCATAGCCCAGTACGAAAAGCAGGAAGCAGATCTCGTCCAACAAAACGCCATCATCGCGGCATCCCGTCCGAGCGTGGCTGAGAAAGCGGCCAAGCCTGGACCGTTTGACCATGATCCTGCACTAAAGGCGTCACTCACTGAAGCCGCTCAGGCCCGATCTGACGCGGTGCTGTCGGCCATCAAAGTGCGAATTGGCGAGTGGGATCCATTTGTCACCTACACCGCCGGAGGCACCGGCACCGTCGACCAGCCCATTGATCATTCATTCTGGTATGCAGAAGCCTGGGTCAATGGCCCCAATAACATGCGGTTCGACTGGCGTCCCGACGGTCTTCACATTACCGGTGGATACACCCATCACAGTGGCGATTTCTTCGCCTCAAGTTTCGGCGTGACGGTCAGATACGGGTTGTCGGCCGAACGGATACCGTTCTCGGCATCTGGACGCTGGCAGTCCTCAGCACCGATCGAACTGTTCGGCGGAGTGCGTGGGTATACCGGCAATTCAGATTTCACCACTGGCGATCTGTGGGCGAAATGCTGGTTGCATCAGCGCCACACCATCTTCCAATTCGGGTTTGGACCCACTGGCCCGGTACCGCTGATTCGCGGAAACGGCGAATCGCACGAGGTGCTGATCTTTGAGGAAAACATGGATCGGCCAGTCTGGGTGCCCATGCCAGGGTTCCGCCTGATGCCCACGGCCCTTGTGACCGGCGTTAACACGGCGGATACGCTTTGGGCGGATGTAGATCTCCGGTTCGATGTCCAACTCGAAGGTCACGGTTCACTCATCTGGCCAGATCCGGACATTCATTTTCGCGGAAACCAGTGGCCACTAATCCCGATCTAGCATCAAACTGAGTCCACTCAACCCAACGAAATGCGAGCTCCGCCCAACCATGGCAACAGAGCTCGCATTTTATTGTCACGCTGCCTTCGTTCGTCACCGGGTGCAGGGCAGCAGCCGCTTCGGCTGTTTGTTGCCTTTGCCACAACCACAATTCAGAATGAAGGCACCAGTCGAACGTCGCCACATGTCTTGCTCGCCGTCAGGTCGTCGCTGCCATTTTCAGTGACAAGCTTGCGGCAAGGAAGAATCATGTCCGACAGTGTGTTCGCGCTGGATCAACTGGAAACTGCCCCTTTACAGCTGAAGATTGATCAAGCCCTTCAGGACCTCTCAGAGCAACTGGCCCGAGGTCACACTGATCACTTTCGCCAGGTCCTCACCTTCTACGCCAAATTCCATCACTACTCGATGGCCAACGCCATTCTCATCATGCAGCAGAAACCCGATGCTGAGGTGGTGGCTGGGTATCGTCGGTGGCAGGAACTTGGCCACCAGGTGCGCAAGAACACCAAGTCCGCGCAGATCTGGTGTCCGGTGATCCGCAAGGATGCAGCCGAATCAGAAGTGAACGGCACAGACGAACGCGTGCTGGTTGGTTTTCGAACCGGATACGTCTTTTCCGATAAGGACCTCATCGACGCCGAGACGCTCAACCTCCCGACGCTGCGCTCGCAACTCCCTGACACTCAAGCTGACCTGCTTCTATATATAAGGGAGAAGGTGGAGGCGTCCGGGGTATCAGTTCGCGAGACGGACCATATTCGCGGTGCGGAAGGCTACTACGATCGCGCTCGACACCAGATTGTGTTGGAGTCGGCTAAAGACTCGCATAACCAAGTATTGGTGCTGCTCCATGAATGGGCGCACGCGCTCTTTCATCGTCAACCCGAGGCGGCGGCTTGGCCACAAGCTCAGAAAGAGTTTGAAGCCGAGACCGTCACCGTGGTGCTGGCCAACATTCTGGGGATTGCGGCGCCGGCCGCATCGGATTATTTGCTGGTCTACGGCGCTACTCCTGAACAACTCAAGCAGTCGATGGGGCATATCCACCGCTTAGTCACAACCATGACCAAGGCGTTGGGTTTGACTTCCCCGTTGGCTGATCCCGGTCCACGGGACGCTCGTCCGAGCGTGCAACGGAAGCGAGACTGGAAATAACCGGTATCCGCCCCATCGCCTGCATGAATCACCTATGGCCGAGTCATTCATCCACGACACCTACCGATTGCTGATCAACCGGGTCGACTGCTATCTGACTTGGTATGACCGATGGGTCCTGCGTCGAGCACCACTCAACAAAGAGGTGCTGACCAAGGCGCTTGGCGGCGACATGCATTTGGGAATTCAGGCGGTATCAGGAACGGGCATGGCTCGTTGGACTTGTCTGGACGCGGATGACGTCACGCTATTCGCGCCCCTGGCTGAGCTAGCGATGACTCTGCCGATCGAATCGAGGCTGCTTGAACGATCTCGTCGTGGTGGGCATCTGTGGTTATTTCATTCGCTGGTCGATTGGCAAACGGCCCACGACCGAGGAGTTGAACTGGCCGCGTCTGTTGGTCTTAGCGACATCGAGGTCTACCCAAAATACTGCGGCGTGCACGCGGTCCGACTAATCGGTACCCGGCACCCGAAGACTGGGTTGATCTATCCGATTGTTGAACCAAAAACCGGTGAGATGCTCGACTTGCCTTCAGCGTTGACCAGCATTGTTCCAGTACGGTTGGAATGCTCCCCTACCCGTTCGATGCCCACTCTCATCTCTACGTCACGATCCTTTGAGCATGTTTGTGGGGATTTCGAGGTGCTGGCTAGGCTCTTGGGTCAATTGACTGAGCTCAAGGTCTACGCACCGTTCAAAGCATCAGGCCGATGTCCCTGGCACGACGATGGATCGCCTTCGCTCTATGTCAAAGGTCGGCGGTTTCACTGCCTGGCTTGTGGCGTCTGGGGAGACGCTCCAGATGTGCGTCGCTTTCTCAACAAGGGCATTCGCCCACCTTCCTAACTTTGGGTCCTGTGTTACTCATCCAACGCTTTGGTGGTTCCCGTAAATTCGTGGCCTGGATTGTTGTTGGATCGGAGTGGCGGTCTCCCATAGGCAAGTGCGAGCGGGTCCGATGCTGATTCCGGCCGGTCAGCTGCACGCGCTCCCCTGCTTCGGAAACTGCCGGACCAAGTGGGCAGTCGACTGGTGTGGTGGATTCACCCCGAGTTGGCTGCCCTTCTCTATCTCGACGTTGAATCACTGAGTAGAAAGGAAACGACATGCGCACTGATCGTGTGCGGGAGCTGCTCACCGAGGCACTTCAACTGGTCGACGAGGAAGAACAAGCCGTTCCCGATTCCCCTCTCACTCATCCCAACGGCGACATTACGCTCTCGGGCAAGGTCGGACGACCGGAATTCGTGGAGCGCAAAGGCATCGCCATCTGGGAAGCTGGACTCAAGATTGTCGATGATGACGGCCGATGGAAGTGGATCAATATTCAGGCGTGGAGAAAGACCGCTGTCTTCGCGCGGGACAATTTACCTAGTGCTGCCGAAACGACGGCCATGGGCAAATGGAAGTCCGAATCGTGGGTCGGCAGCGATGGCGCAGAGCGATCCCGTGAGATATTCGTGGTAACGCACTTCGTCGCAGGCGATGGCTCGCTGTCCGCATCGAATGATAGAACCTCACCTTAGAAACAACGTGCCCGGCTGAATAAATCGGCCGGGCTTATCTTTGAAACCTGCTACAGCCTCGAATTTCAAACACCAATGCGATATATGGCCAGCCTATGGGTACAGAGCCCATTTTGATCGCGTCTACGCGGCATATGCCGGCGTATTCGTTGCCCTCTCTCTAGGGTGAGGCTAATGGGTCGACCAGCTGTACGTGCCTCGGCTGACACCCGACGCCAAGGGCTGGTTGGCTCGATTCTCGAGATTCCTTTGCGGAACGTGTCACGGTGTCATATCATTACATCAGCGATTAATGATATGAACGGAGTCCGCGTTGTCGACTTCCATAAGCCCAGCCGCGAACATGCTGCGAGCGAAGCCTTCGAGGCTTCGCGGATTCGTCGCGGCTGGCTATTCTGAGACGTCTTGCGGGACGGCCCGTTGACTGTCAACGAGATTGTCGAAGCCACAGACCTGAGTCAATCCAATACGTCGAACCATCTCGCCTGCCTCTTCGAATGCGGGTTGGTCAGACGCGAGCAGCGTGGGAAGTTCGTGGTCTACTCCCTGATCGACCATCGGGTCGCGGAACTGCTGGAACTTGCTGAACGCGTACTCGCCGACATCGGGCAAGGCATTTACGATTGCACGCGCTATCCGGAGCCGGAGCGGAGCGACGGATGACCTCAGAGACCGTGCGCTACCGCGTTACTGGAATGGACTGCACCGATTGCGTGGCGAAAATCGAGAAGACCGCTCGCAAGGTTCCCGGCGTCGATAGCGTCCGGGTTTCTCTCACCTCCCAAGTAATGACCCTCCAGTTGGTCGATGGCATGGAACCGCTTCCGAGGCTCGAGGAGGAGATAACCGAACTTGGGTACCGGCTCGACCGTATGGATGCGCGGGACGACGCATCCGACACACTGCCGCCAGCATCGTATCTAACACCCGCATACAAACGGGCGCTCGTGATCGTCGTTGTGCTCAATTTCGGATATGGACTCATTGAAGCGGGTGGCGGCTATCTCTCAGACTCGCAAGCCCTGAAGGCTGACGCGCTTGATTTTCTGGGCGACGGACTGATTACGTTCTTGGGACTGCTTGCCATTGCGTGGCGCCCAATCTGGCGGGCACGTTCGGCCCTTATTCAGGGAATCTTTCTGGGGGCGCTCGGTCTCACTGTGCTTGGGGCGACGATCTACCGGGTGATCGTCCAGAAGCAACCAGAAGCTGAATTGATGGGCGCTTTCGGTTTGGTGGCGCTCGTTATCAACGTGACGGCAGCGCTGGTGCTCCTGCCCCATCGTGCGGGCGACGCCAATGCGCGGGCCGTCTGGCTCTTTTCGCGCAACGATGCGCTCGGAAATGTTGCGGTGGTCATCGCGGCCATTCTGGTCGCCTGGCTGGCCTCGCCGTGGCCCGACTTGGTCGTTGCTTTCATCATTGCCGGCCTGTTCTTACAATCGTCCTGGTCGATCATCAAAGACGCCCACATGGAGTTGCTGGCGACCGGCGGGGCTTGAACGCTCACCGACAGCACCGGACCGCGCCAGGTGTGGACTCTCACGTCTCCGGGCGCGGAATTGATTTGGGAGTCAAGCGATGATGAGCGCCGTCGCGTACATGACTGCGATGCCGGCCGTCAGACCGCCGAAGGTCGTCCAAGTCAGCCCCGGTTCGTTCGCTCGCTGCTGACTCCGCCAGATCATCCGGCTCACCTCGTAGATCACTTGCACGATCGCGCCCACGCCAATCGCCAGAAAAACCGCGGTCCAGAACGGCGAAAATGTGAACGCGCCAATCCAGGTGCCAATGACCGCTGGTCCACCCGCCAGCAACGTCAGCGCTACGAAATGCCGGAATGCCGGCCGATGCTCCACCAGCGGTGCCGCCACGCCGATCCCTTCGGTCACATTATGCAGAGTGAATCCAACGATCAGGAACACGCCCAGGGCCGCCTCGCCAATGGCAAACGCGCTACCGATTGCGAGTCCCTCACCCAGATTGTGCAAACCAATACCGAGCGCAATCTGGTACGCGAGGATGAGGCCGCCACTCTCCTGATTCCGGAACCGTTCGCCTCGCCGGCGCAACCAGTGACTGAGCGTAATCAGCAATCCCGCGGCCAGCACTGCCAGCAGCGGTACCAGCACCGGCGTATCGAACGACGCCGGTGCGGCAAGCGCGATCTCCTGCGCTTCCTGGAACATGTCGATCACCAGGAAAAGCAACAACCCGACCGTCAGCGCCAGAATGAAGTTCAGCTTGCTGCGTCCCAACCGGCGCAACAGCGGATACCAGAGCAATCCCAATGCCACCGGAATGACCCCGACATACACGCCGATCAACCCATAACGCCAGATCGATTGTCCGTCCAGCTTCGGGCTCTCGATCGCCACCGGTATCTCGGCCGGGAACGCCACTCCGGTCGAGCTGAGCAGCGTAACCGCATGCGTCTCCCCTTCGATCCAGGGATACGGAATCGTCAGCGTCGCCCCTTCACGCCGGTCCAGCGTTGAATCGCCGTCCATCGTGTACGGCCAATAGGCATCGTCCACAACCACCTGCGCGATCGTAATGGGATCCGGCCCGTCGTTGATCACCGAGATGCGGATCTCGTCTTGCGCAGGGAGCCAGACGCGCTGCACCGCCAGCGTCTCGATCGGCGGAGCACCATTGTCCGGTACTCCTGCCCCCGTAGCGACTATGATGGCTAGCGTCAACAGCAGCAGACCGATCGGCACGATGGCGTAGAGCCAGGGAACGCCCCGGTTGGCGCGACTGGGAGTGGCAATCGATTCGCTGCTCACGCGCCACCCCCATCCTGCAGATCGAACATGCTCATCCATCCCAGCTCGGCGAATTCGGATACGTGCGCGTGGAACATGTACAGCCCCGGCTGGTGATCCTCATCGTCATAGCGAAACTCGAGAAGCCCGCGCTGCCCCTGCGCCTGCATGATCGTGTCGACCGTGCGCAACGTCGGGTCGAGCTGTGTGCCAGTGTCGTAATAGTTGAAGAAGTTGGCATGTAAATGGAACGAGTTGAGCAGATCGAACTCGGTCAGATTGAGCAGATACACCCGGACAGGACGAGACTTTTCGATCACGATCGGATGACGCATGTAATGGAACGCCACTGTGTTGACCGCGTAGACCTCGTTGCCCGCATCGAAGTTGGTATCGAACGCGTTCATCACCATCACGAACTCTTGCCATTCCTCCGATTCGGCGTACTCCGGGTGACGCGCACGTGCCTTTTCTCCCCGGCGAGCGGGATCGGGGTTGATGATGAAGGCCCCATAGAGGCCCTTATGGATATGGCGTTTCAATGGAGCCGTATGGCAATGGTAGAGATGGAGCCCAAAGGGCCGGGCGTTGAACTCATACACGAAGTGCGCGCCAGGCTCGATGTTCCCGCGCCCAATTCCGGGAACGCCGTCCATAAGCGAGGTATGGATCCCGTGAAAATGCATCGTGTGCGGATGGGAGCCATTGTTGACGAAGTTAACCCGCAACCGCTCGCCTTCGTTGCAGCGTAGGGTCGGACCGGGCACTTGCCCGTTGTATGTCCATGCGGGAAAAAAGAGCCCTGGCGCGATCTCGATCTCTTTGTCGAGTGCCACGATGTCCCACTCGCGCACCACGGTGCCATCGGCCATCGTGGTTACTTCGCCGTAGTCGAATGTCGTGGCGAAAACAGAGGGGTCGAGCCGCGGTTCTGAGAAGATGATGTCCCCAACCGTGGAGCCGTTCGCCATCACATGGTCGTCACTCATGTGGTCGGCATCGGTCTGCATACGGGAATGCCCTGGGACGGCTTTCTCACCCTCCGATGCCGATGACCCACGCTCGATCAGCGACGACGCTGACGCGCCAATTCCGCCGATCACGGCACTACTTGCCCCGAGCCGTAGGAGCTGTCGGCGATCGACGCCACGGATCCCTGTCATGTTTTGTCTCACCATGGCCTAAGTCAACAGATGAAGCGATATTAGCAGAGGAATGGTCGCATGTGTAGCCTCGACTAAATTTCTATATTTCCTAAGTGACTTTTCCCATAATGCGGAATCGAGGTTCCTAGACCCTATACAATCTGTTCGACCGCCCGGCTCAGTTTAGATAACGGAAGGACTTCGAATATGCGAGTCGCCGACAGTAGCCACCACGTCGGCTTCGTTCCCGGAACCCTTGGTACCAGCCCCAATTGCTGCCAAAGAATCGAATCGTTCAGGTGACTCGCAACCCAACTCCAATCCTCTACACGCACGTTCAGTGCGCCGATAGCGGCAGGGTGCGTGAATGGCTTGCCTCCCATGAGGTGGTCTTCATTGAGCGAGACGTATCGAGCGACGATGCCGCCGTGACAGAGCTGATTGCGACCGGAATTGTGGCGACGCCGCTGCTGGTCGTGGGCGACGCGATGATTCTTGGATTCAGGCCGAAACGATTCGCAGAGGTCTTCGCGACACATTGGAGCGGTCATGGAGCAAATTCGCGGGTCGAGCCTTAACGTCCAACTGATGGAAGCAACGATTTATTCTTCTGTACTTGTGATCTCGCTCGTTTCGCGGGGCCTGCTAATGCGGGAATTTTTCAGTCCTGAGATCGCGAAATTGTCTCCCCATTGTTGGGAATGACCCATTCAGCAGCGGCGATAGCTTCCTCTCGATTCATCTGGGCCATTACGATGTTGCGAACAATCCCGTCCTCGTCCACGAAGATGTGCGTTGGGAAGTTGTAGATCGGATAAGTCGGACTGGTCAGGGTGCGATCGGGGTCGAGCAAGATCGGAAAGGTAACGTTGTTTAATTCGGCAAACGCGACCGCTTCGGAAGGCTTGTCCCCCAGGCTGACCGCCAGCAACATCAATCCGCGTGGTTCGAGCACTTCCCAGGCCGCTTGGATATCCGGCATTTCGGCCCGGCACGGAGCACACCAAGCTCCCCAGAAGTTGATCCAGACTGGTTGCCCGCGAAAGTCGCTGAGTTGCACCACTTCGCCGGTCGGGCTGACGGCGATAAAGTCCGGGCCTCGTCGCCCACCTTCGGCAGAATACTGGCGTTGATTCCACCTCTCCCGACGTCATCCAGCCCTGCCCGCCCAGCGACGAACCACGCTGCGACAAGAATCGTGGCGGCCACGGCCAAACCGACGACTGCCTGCGTGGTCTTGCCGCGCGGGACTGCTGCAGGAGTGGGAGAAAGCGTTGTGTTTGACATGAGCGTGCTAGTCCACGCCGCCGTACGCATGCAAACCGCCGAAGAAGTAGTTGCCATAGTAGGTAAACGCGACAGCCCGAATCCGAGAATGAGAATGATTGCGCTCCGTTTGCCGCGCCATCCGCGCAACGAGCGGGTGTGTAAATACACTCCGTACACCAGCCAGGTGAACAACGCGGCCGTTTCCTTAGGATCCCAGGACCAATAGGCGCCCCAAGCCTGATGCGCCCACACTGAGCCGAGAATCAAAACCAGCGCCAGCATCGGGAATCCAATGGTGACTGCACGATAGCCAATGTCATCGAGCATTTCAGCGCTCGGCAGCCATCCTACCTGCTTGCGGTTCTGGATAAGAAAAGCACCGCGGCGGCAAGGCAACAGCAAACGTCGCGTAGGCGACAATTGCCGCAGAGACATGCACCGTCATTAGCGGTCGGTTCTGGAGCGCGGGATTGAGCGCGTCGACCTCCCGCATGTTCGTCGGGAGCGACCAGAGGTAAAGGCACATGGCCAGCGACACCGACATGACGATCGCGCCGAGGTGTTTCACGCCATAGAACCGCTCGAACAGCATATATGCCAGGCAGAGGACAAAGACGAATGCCAGACTGAATTCGTACATGTTCGAGTACGGTCCGCGCTTCGATGCAACGGCGCGGGTCAAGACTGCCAAGCCGGCAAAGACCACAGCGAGCCAGCCGAAAAGGGTGGCAAACCGGCCAGCACTCACCGAACTGCGGCCAAATTCCGCCACCGTCCCCGAAAACGTCATCCCGTTAGGCGTGGCAAGAGCCGCCCGCCGCACGCGCATATGCCCAATTCCATACACCACATACGCCACGAATGCCGCGCCGACCGCGAGAGAGGCTGCTGCGAAGAGATAAAACGAGAGCCGAACCATGCCTTCCAAGAAACTGTCCTTTGCTTTTTCTAGCTTCGCGAGTCCTGATCGTTCTCAACGCTCCAGGCGTTGGGTGGGTCCACTCCCCCACTTAGCGCTCGGAATCGGGCCGCTCTCGGATTTCGACCGGTGTTTCGAATCGTTTCGAGATCGCATCAACAGCCCGCCGGAAATCGCGCTGGCCCGACCAGTCTCGTTTGGCGAGTGGCGCCAGCGACACCTGCGATGTGTCCGGATCCTCCCCCCGGTCGAAAATTGCTCGAATGCGGCGGTGCGGAAAGTAAAAGGTGATGGCGAGGCCGCCGACGAGCAGAAGCGCCGCTGCCCAGAAGATAGGAATACCGGGGTTGCTGCCGACTTGTAACAGCGTGAAGCGGCTCTCCCGCACGAACTCGACGGTTAGATCTCCGAGCTTTGCTGGAGATCCTTGAGTCAGAACGGTATCCGGCAGCTCGGCGGATGCTCCCGGCCCAACTTCCCGAAGTTGCACATACATCTGCCCACTTTGGAGATTAAGGTTGTCGAGCTCTGGCAGATTGGGCCGGTCTTCGTCTGGCGAGATGATGTTGAGCTGGGTATTCACGTTGGGAAGCTGGATGATTCCGGCCGGGGCATCAGGATTTATGGTGGATCGATAGATGCCGAGATCGACCGAGTCTTCGAAGAGGAGGTTGCCGTCCTTGTCGGTCACGCGCATAAGCGCCGCTTGCCCGTAACTCGTCTGATAGAAACTCACGGTGCGATAGGTCATTGGATTGTTGACAGTGATCGATTCGCGCTTGATCTCCTCACCATTCTTGTAGAGCACCAGATCGCTGCGATAACTCGCAGGAATCCCATCCTCCCGCCAGGAATCGCTGAAGTTCACTAACTCAACGCTCAGCCCGGTGCCGTGCCCGACATCTCGCACCTCACCCTCCGGGATGATGAATTCCATTTCGCGGAACCCGTACCTGCCCCCCACGATGCCGCCGATCAGGATGAGAATGAGCGCCAGATGAAACGGGAATGTGGCGAGCTTGGCCCAGCGATTTTTGTCGGCATACACATGGAGCGTCTCGCCCTGCCACTGGGTGAGGACCCGATACCGCATGCGTCGAAGCGTGGCCGTGTAGGTTTCAGCGGCATGTTCGATTGGCTCGGCAAGCTGCGCGGAAGCGGAGACATCTGCGTTGCGAATGAATCCGCGGGTAGTGGTGATCGTCGGAGCGCTGATCGTGCGCCATATACCGGGTGCCCGGTTGATTGTGCAGACGGTGATGGCAACGGTCAGGATCGCCAGCAGGGACATGAATGGGATCGACTTGAAGACATCCCATGCGTACCAACGATCGACGATCCCTTCAGTGATCGGCACGTAATCAGCGATCCAGCGTGGCACTGAACTGCCGCGTAAGGTGCCGATCAGGACCAGGATTGCCAAAATGGCGATTTCAATGACTGCCGCACGCACGGAGCAGAAGAAGCGCCAGATGCGGTCTACCACGGTTTCCAGCGGATTGTTCCGCGAGCCGCGTTCCTCCAGGGTTGCTTGCGCCATCAGTGCAACCTCTTTTCTCGGTCAGTCGCATATGCGTGGGGCCCGTTTACAATCCGGCACCCAGAGCGATCAATAGGTGATTTCAACGCGCATTCCGTAGGGTGCCCAGTAGTACAGCCACTCTGCGAACCAGAGCGGCAGGTTGATGCACCCATGGCTCATCACCGCGCCGAAGTTGCTATGCCAGTACGTTCCGTGAAAGGCATGGCCCAAGTCAGTGAAATACATGACATGCGGAACTTCGGGCACGTACCAGCTCTCACCACTGGCCAGTCCCTCCATGTCCTGAATCTCGTACTTGGAGTTGATGTAGAACGAGCCGGTCGGCGTTTCGAAGCCCGGTCGCCCGGTGCTTACATACGTCTCGTTCACCGCCACATCGCCTTCATAGGCCACCATGTACTGCGAGCTCAGATTGACCGAGACCCAGCGCTCACCGCCCGGGTTTGACGGCATCTGCGGCACCGGCGGTGGCGGCGGAATGAAGAGATCCTCGGAGTACGCCGGGAAATCGGTCGCCGTCGGCAGCGGTTCGGTTTTCAGTCCGTACTGCTTGACCAGAATCGAGCCGACCGGCTCCATCCTCACCCCACCGGCGGACGTCCAGGAAAGCTTGCCGCGCTCGAAGATCTGGTAGGTCGCATCACCGCGGCGAAACTCCTCGGTAACCGGGTTGCCGAGATAGCTCGCCTCACCCGTGGCTTCCCAGAAATCCTTGAACCCATTTTGAATGGTGTGCTGTGACTCGGTCACATACCGGCGGGTCGGGCTGTCCGGAATCTGTGCGGCGCTTCCCGTCACCGGCGCCCAGGCGCGGAGCTCATCCGCAATCTGTTCCAGTCCGTTCTGCTCGCCCGTCGTCCAGAGCTGCGGCTTGGACCGGAACACCGTGGTCGGCTTCAGCTCGCGGCCGATCTCGCCGAACTGCACGATCTGGCCATTCGGATCGTCGGGTACATACTCGAACCGAGCGTACTCGTAGTACTGCACCGTCCGCCCGTTCTCCTCGATTTCCGGAGTGATCGGGTTCCCGAACGCCGAAGCGCCGCCCCACTCCCGCCAGGTATCTAGGAAGACACCATCGACCGTATGTCCGGTTTCCGGGATGTACACCGTACGCGGCGCCGCCCAGTCGTCCTGTGCTGATGCTCCCAGCGGGAACATCGGCAACGTCAGCAAGGCAGTCAACGCAAGCAGAAGCGTGCGGGATCCTCCTTTCCGGATCGTTGCACGAACTCGTGCGGCGCGATCGCTACGGCTGATCCTGCGGTCCATCTTCAACTCTCCCCTTTACGTGTTGCATGCGGGTCCAATGCGATTAACCCTGTGGCATGGGCCACCCCAAAAGCGCCCTTGCTGGTCATTCTCCGCTCAAGTTCTGAGTCCGCTCAAAGGGCCTTCTACATTTCGCATCTCCAGACATTTCAAGCACATGTGATCTGCGGAACGGGTCCCCGGAACGGAGCAATCGGAGGTGGAGGCGGAAGGAATCGAACCTTCCAGCCACAGTTCTGTCGATCAATTGAACGAGTGGATGAGCCCAGCCGCCCCCGTTCTCTCACTCCCCGGCTCGATGGCTTCGATCACGAGATCCGAACTCATCGTTCCGTACTTGCTCAGGGTCAATATCATTAATCTTGATCCCGTCTAGCATCGCTGTGCCAGTCCTACTGAAGAACCTAGAGCATGGAGTGCGCAGATCAATCTGGTGATTCGCTCATCCAAATTCACTGAGTGGGATGAGGATGGGAAGGCTTTGGGATCCTCCATGCGCCTGTCGACATCACGTTCTCCAGTTCGCTTCGCTATTTCGATGATGCAAAGACGGTGGATGGTTCCCTTGATTTACGTCGAGCGGCCGATTCCAACGCTTGAGTAGTTATTCAGATTATATCCATAATAGCCATCTCGTGCGGGCCCTTGATCCGTCTTGCGATAGCGACAGAATGGAAGACTGGACAGCTACGGCTCCTTTACACACCCGCCGCACTCTGTGCATCACCCCACCTGTGGCGTAGCGCTATTCGTATCGGGCGGTGCGATAATGACCGGCTGATCGAACTCGGAGTAGTTGTAGAGCATGTAATGATGCCGAGAAATCATTACTTCTTGAACGACATGGCCGCTCGTCTCATCGATCCAAAATGCGTACCACGCGGCTATCTGTTCTTCAGTCTCGGGCACAAAAAACGTCACGACCCGCGTACGCTGACCGTCAACCTCCATCTGGCGGCCAAGCGTGAACCCAGTTGCACCGTCGTAGGCGGCAAGCCATTCCGACGGCGGGAAGATGTCTTGCCACGTTCGTTCGATCCACGGCTGTCCCGGGGTGCGTTGCCAGGTGCGGTCACCAACGGTCAGAATCTCGATGCCCTCGCTCTTGAGGAGGGAGGTTGGCGGATTGCCATCAAACCCGACACTGAGCCGTCGCTCGGCAGTGGCGACTGATCCTTGTCCGGAGGTCAGACGCCAGTGGTAAGAGAGGCTTCGGATGCTATCGACTTGGACGAATGCTGCTTCTACCAATTGTTGGGCTTCTGAAGAGGAGGATGGAATTGGCGGTGCGTCGAACCCATTGACATTTGGATCCGGAAGAAGCACGTAGAAGGGAACGACAACATCCTCAACACCTGGTCGACGGACCAGCACGTCTGCTTGCCACCATCCATCCAGGGAAAACTGCGTCCCCTGGGCGACAAAATTGCCGTTGTCGTCGGGCTCGAGGGTCAGTTGTTGAGAGGCGCTGCTGTCAGTCAGGCTCGTCACGGTCACCCGAACCCGATCGACCACCGTCGGTGAAACGACATTCAGCTGGTCGGCCGGGGAGACAAAAACCCGAAGCTGATTCTCACCGGCCACTGCTGGATCAATGACCAGATGCACCACGTCAGGCGAATCGCTGGTGCCCGGAAGCAGGGCGGCCAAATTGACCGACGTAAGATCACCTTGCGACTGAATCGGCGGCGCCGAGAGCGCAAGGAGAACACCCCCCAAGACCACAAGGGCTGCCAAGAGCATCTCCACTCGGACGCTACGCCTGAGAACCACACCAACAGACTCCAAGTGACGATGCAACCAACGACGATGGCGAGCCGCGAGCAGCAATACCAGTAGCATGACGGCAACTTTGGCGATCAGAATGCGCCCCCAGTCGCTCTGCCACAGTGAGTCAGTGAAGGAAGAATCAGCCCAGAATTAACGATTCCAGTCGCCAATCCGACCGCTGCCAAGGGAGTGCGGCGCGGGAAAAAACGCGTATAGGTTCAAGTGCCATGGAATAGTTTCAACGCCCCGCGAACTGGTCCAGAAGATGGCGAGTGCAGCTAAACCGCCCACCCACAATCCAACCGACCATTCATGCACCACCACCGACGCCGTCGAAAGCCAATCCCATCGCTGGCGAGCGGCCGCATGGGTGGTCAGGCTTAACCCCAGGAGGGCAACCATCCCACCAGCGACCCCGACATTCACTAGCAATTGCACGCGCCGTCCGCGGGCAAGAAGCACATAACCAACAGCAGTCGCGACGAGCGCAAGGAAAAATCCGCGCGGACGGAACCACCAAGCGTCAGGCAATCCATCGATGGCGTCGGAAAGCGAAGGCGATCGAACCATCGGGCGGAAAACGAGTTTGAAAAACAGGTTCGAGTGACGTCGCCACGAGGCCGATTGCACCAGCGATTGTGGCCGCCACAAGCTGTCGCCGGTGATCACTGGGAGCTGCAACTCTCCAGGATAGACTTACCCATATCAAGCATGCCGCCATAACACTGGCAGCAAAAAAGTGGTCCACCGCGTGAATACTGCCCAAGGCTGAGGACGCTCCCCTGCGACGGTGGCGGCTCCCGGCGCTCTGCCAGATCCAACACGGAACCCATACGTTCCGCTGAGCGTGTGACCGTCGTCGGCAGAGAGGACCGACCACTTGACGGTATACGTTCCCGTTCCAATCCCCGAAACATCGGCGCTGACATGGCGTGAGTCATTCGGATCAACTTCGACCCCAGCCACCTTGACCTCGTCGCCTGATTGGTCGAGTACGATGATCGACGGCAGAGCGGGCTCACCGGCTATCCGCTCGGTAAACCAGAATTCCATTCGTTGCGGTGGCGCTGACAAAGGGCATCTGCAGCAGGTTCGGCGCGTTCCAGTTCTGCATGCGCACTGATCGATGGCCCACGGGCCGCAGCGACCAACAGAACAATCAGGCCGCCCACGAAAGTCTCCACAGTAACTTCTTGGTGCGCGATGGCGCTGAAAGAGGGCGTGGCCGCAGTTTCAATACTTCCAACTTCCGGGATTCATCGGCAGTCCAGTCGGCTGGCAGCCCGACGAACGCTCATGCAACTTGAGCTGATTCCAGGAGGGGATGCTGGGATCAAGATGGGTCATTTCTCGGCTGTCCATTCTGGCCGCGCGCACGTCATTCGATCCAGAACGATGTCAGGATTGTTGCGGTTGCGTTTCCTGATGGCCAACGTGATCGATCGCCTGGGCATACAGCGCTGAAACATGTTCATCGTCAAGCGCGTAATAGACACGACGTCCTTCCCTACGCGATCGCACTAACCCGAGGTTGCGCAGCAATCGCAGTTGATGAGAGACGGCCGATTCACTTTGCCCAATTGCCGCAGCGATATCGCAAACGCATAACTCACGTGCCGCAAGGGACGAAACAATACGTAACCGGGTCGGATCGCCCAGTGCACTGAACAATTCAACCAAGCCGACGACCGTGCGCGGAGCCGGCAGATCACGTCTCGCGTCACGAACCGCATCGACGTGAACCACGCGCTCTTCGCACACCAGATCGTCAACGTCGGCCAATTGATCTACTTTTCGAGGTCGAGCCATACCACGGATCACTCACAGCAAACCGACACCACGTGAGGGCTGAGTTCTTACTCACATGTTTGAATCTCTGCATTCTACGCTGTATCCCCCTGCCCGACCATCTCAAGCACCAGTCTCGAATGATGGTGGGGAGAAAATCTCGCGCGTGCCGTTCCGTCTATTCCATCATGTCAGAGTTCGGGCATAAAGCTGCCGACAATGACCTAGCACGGGACACGCGGCACGATCTGAGCAAGTGCGAGCCGAAACTCAAGCTATGACGTTGGGCTACCGCTTGGCGATGCAGCAGGACTTGCGATCGGAGACGCGGCGGGAGTGCCTTTCATCGACTCACCAACGGTAAATTCGAAACTACCGCTTGCTTCTTCTCCATCCTCATTAGACTGAGTCGTCCAGCGGACGGTGTAGATACCATGCCCCGCATCGCTCTTGATCGAAATAGTTACCCGCTTGCGGTCTGGATCCATAAGATCAAGCGTGGTGTCGCCCCCATCGACCTGTGCACCGTTGGGTCCCACGATCTCAATGACGGTCCCGTCTGCGTTGATTTCTTGGGTGAAGAAGATCTCAATCTCCTCCGGGAGTTTTTCCACATGCCCCCCTACAGCCGGGTTCGATCGATCGACCTCCGCATGGGCCTCTCCAATCGAATAGCTTCCGATAGAGAACACGCCGGCACCAAGGATCAACATCGCGACCCCTACCGCCAATCGTCGGCTGATAGACATTTTTCACTCCTTGCTCGCAATGCGACCTTCAACGAGTTGTCAGCCAATGTGTGAATAAGAATTCACGCCTTCGGCCGAGTGTACTAGATTGACGGTGGCGCAGAACTAAACCAAATATGCCGCCTGTTAGCGGCAAAGTGAACTCTTACTGACCGTGCCGGGAAATTAGGACACGAACAGCCGCGATGGACGATCGGGAATCGAACGGCGGGTTTTGATGCTACCGGGCTGAATGCAGCGTCTGCTCTCGGGCGCGCCCTCGGTGGCTACGCCAGTCGCACGCGCCTCGCCAAGCGCAAAATTGGGCCTAGGTACGGCAACACCAGCGGGCGCATCCGAAAAACCAGAATTGCCGAGACCGTGCCTATGAGCGCACCAGCGATCACATCACCCAAATAGTGCTCGCCAACATAAACTCGGGCGAACGCCAGCGCCGTTGCCAGTGCAAGCGCGAGGAGGCCAATGCGGCGCTGCGCCAACACGATAGCGACGGCGACAGCGAACCCAAAGGTCGCATGGTCACTTGGAAACGACGGGTCCGGCGACCTGGGCAAAAGGACAAGGGCAGCATGGGTGGCGAACGGACGTGGCCTCTGCCAGACCTGGATAATGAGTTGATTGATCCCTAAGGAGAGTAACGTCGCTCCCACCGCCACCATACATGACCATTGCCGGTCTTCGCGTCCAGCAAGATCACGTGGCCAGAACCATATCCCGAGCAGAAGCGCCACGAACACGAAGGGCGAATATATGGCAATGGCCCCGAAAGCATCGTCCATGCCACCATACCGGACATTGAATCCATTAATGCTATGAAAGAGGCGATCGTCCACCAAGGTCCCTCGCATCGATGCAGTCCCCACAGCCTGAGGGTTGACCACAAAGCATACACAGCGGCCCGGCCTTCGAGCGGCATAATCGAGGGCATTTCCGCGTCGATCACGTTCTGTTGTTGTGACCCAGAATAGTTATTCGCGTCGGGCGGCAGCCTCGAGTCGTGGGAGCCGCATGCGCGAGAGCCACCTGGGCGGATATTGTCGTTCGCGAGGTACAGACAAACCTGCCCTGGGCGAGTCGAGCTGATGCCGTGGTATTAGCGATGTGCAGGCACCGGCGATCAAACGACGCGGGAAGTTGGCGCACCATGCCGACTCTACCGCAAGCGCAGCTGGACAGCCTGAATACCCGGTTTGGATCACAGAAATGTCGAGCGTACGGCCGAGTGGCGCTCCACGCTCATGATCACGGCATCTGCGACGGAGGCGCATCGCCGTAGTAGACTCCAGCGCTAGCGAGTACGAGTGCTCACATTAGAGGGATCAACATGGCAGCCTCAACCCACCGCCGACGCTATCACCCCAAAGCTTGCTTGACGCGCCGCACGCTCTTGAATGCGAGCCTGCTCAGCGGAGCCCTGTTGTTCGTTGGGTGCTCCCGATCTGAAGGTCCGGGCCGCTCAACGGCGGGCTTGATTGCTTGGCCGGCAGACGACATCTGGCCACCGGAGGTCGAGCAATCCCCTTCTGACATTCGCGAGGCCTACAAGTTCGCCGTCAGCAACTATGAAACCTTGCAATGGATGCCTTGCTTTTGCGGGTGCATGTCGGGTGGACATCGAAACAATTTTGATTGTTATGTTCGGGATATTCGGGAGGATGGCTCAGTCGCGCTTGACGCGATGAGCTTTGGCTGAGACATCTGCATTGGAGTCACGCGTGACGTGATGCAACTGCTTTCAGAGGGTCAGTCGCTCCCCGAAATCCGCAGGGCCGTTGATGCCACCTGGGGGGACCAGGGTCCGTCCACGGATACGCCGTACCCGCCGGATCAGTTCTAGACTCACACTGAGGCTCAGCAGCGATACAGTCGAACCTTCCCTCTCTCGCCGGCTTCGAAAATTGGGTACCAGCCTTGGACTACTTGCGGAGGTGAACTAGGAGGGCAGCCAGCACTTGCGTGCCCACCGTGCTGACCTTACCACCTCCAAAATTGGGGTCAGGTACGGGATCAGGCTCGGGCTCCGGTTCCTCAGGTTCGGCCACGTCGAAGAGTGGGGCATTCCTCAAGCAGTCGGCCATGCCGAGAGCAGCGTCCCACACCTGGTCCGCGTTAGCCGCAGATTCGAAGGCATTGTCTGCCTCTGCGATACATTCCGCCGAGATCCCGTCAGGATCAACCATTAGATACGAAACCCGGATGACCCCAGGCAGACCTTCAGATTGAATAGCCTCCAAGAGATCATTTCTTAGCCGCGTACGATCTTGCATGTCTGCATTCCCTTTCCGTGGCTGCGCACGCTCAATCACACACAATGTAATGAGCGGTAGTGTAGAAGTCAATCATTCGCAAATCCAATGACGCGTATTTCTGTTGAAATGAACTGGTCGTAGAGCAACTTGATTCACATGGTAGTTTTGGGCGATCTCAGTCTGATTGTCGCCCGCTGCACTAACTAAGATTCCCTAGTGCGGGGCATTGAGTCAGAATCTTATGAGTCAAACGTGGCCATAAGGGGCAGCAATGCATGCATTCAGCAGCCGCCCGCCCCATTGACAGGAAGCCTATAGTTTGCTATACTAAATTTATCATCCTCCTTTGTTCTCGGTGGTGATCGCGGCTGGAGTCACGGCTCCAGCCCTGCTCGCTGCCGAAGCACCAAGTGGTGCGGGTGAACTGCAGCAGGAGGATTCCATGTTGGCGAGTGATGTTTCGCAAGTTGTCGATCCTGCCGGCACAAACGGCGTGCTTTTGGAGGATGCCCTCACCTACATTGATGGGTGTCTCATCGCGGCGCAGCCATCGAGTGCACCAAGAATGGCGGTCAATGTAGACCTCGCCATGCTCATGTTCCAGGCGGGCTGTTGCGACGTCGAGGCTGGAACCTGCGACATGCCGACCGGCTTGCTAGAGCAGATCGAGCAGACCTTCTCCGATCGCGGGTGGGCCGTCACCCTCGACGAGCACGTCGACACATGGCGCGGAATCTATCCGTCTCTTCGGCTCTCTTGAGCCTCAATCACCCAACCTGGGGTGGCGTTTCGACGCCACCCCTGTTTCTATTCCTGCTGATTACCGTCACTTAGGGTTCGAGCCACTCCCGATCAGGTCGGGCAATGAGGCGCGCATTCTTATACGCCCAGTCGAGCGGCAGCACCGTGGACCCGTAATACACATGATTTTGTCGATCGACGACCAGGGCGAGATCGGCCCGATTTGGCTTGAGCAGGCACAACGGCAAGAGCAGCTGTAGCCGGTCATGGTGGTATTGCGGGATCGCGGCTTTGTAATTGCCCCGCACCCGGCGCTTGGCCGAGGATAGAGCCGCGTTCAGCGTCGATTGCATCAGGTAGTCGTTACTGCGCAACTCTGGAGGAAAGCGGTTGCGGTTGTCATTGACGACATGCGGCAGGTCCACGACCAGTTCAATATTCGAATCGTAAATAAGGTCTGCCGGGTCGGTGAAGTAATTCGCGATATCCGGGCGCTCTGGAAACACCGTCAAGCGTCGATCACTTTCGGTGACAAATTCGATCAACTGCCACTCGGGTGCCTGCGGGTTGCTTCGACGATGCTCACCGAACAGCGCAAAGATTTGTTCCTGCAGCTCGGTCACCAGTCCGGTATTGAATGCGGAGAGGCGCCGAGTCCCATCCATCGTGACCGCAATCTTTCCTTCTTTTTCAAGCCGGTCGAAGGTGTGATACAGGTAACTTTGCAGAATCGGCCTGGGAGTTGGCGACTCGGTGAACTTATAGTCCCAACTTTCTTCCTGAGCGAGCCGTGCAAGCTCCTCGAGGCGCCGATTGAGGTCACCCAGGACAGCGAATCGGTCTAAGGATAACCGTGTGTCGTACCGCCAGACCCGCATAGCTTGCGGTCCCTTGGGCGATTGCTCAGGGGTGAATTCGACTAACTCTTTCGGTTCGAGCACACGATAGCGACCGCCAATGATGTGGGTATGGTGGACCCAGTATTGTTTACCGGTATCGTCAACGATGTGTCCAAATCCGCGTGCCTTGTTAAAGCTATCGACCGTTCCTCGTATTCTGGTCTCCAGGCGTTGGACATTGGTCGCCACTGGCCCCCGGTCGTTCTGCCCCTTCTCAAAGCTGACTGCTTCCCCGATCATCAGGATTTTTGGCTCGGGGGTTAGGATCGAAGTGCAGTGAACAAATACTTCCTCGGTCGTACCATGCGGCTGAATTTTGCCCCAGCCATTCTTGTAGTCATACCAAATCACGGTGCCTACTAGACTCGCCTCTGCCAACTGCCACTCCTTTCAAAGAAGATGACGGGGTAAACGGGCCTATCTCATGAGGTTGTTTCTTAGCTTTTGTATACGGAAATTCGACTTGAGTCTGCACTCGACGTCGACAGGGATAGAGGGTTCTCTCTCACTGATCGACCCGCATCGAATTGCTTGGGGTACCACGATAACAAGAATTATGGCTCATCGCCATTACGGATTTTCCGGATTTTGATGGCGAAATGTGAGGAATGAGACATGCGTGCCTTAACTCGTCTCCTGTCTGGATGCCAGCCACTTCCGATAACACCTCTTCCCGGAAGCCATCGATCCGGTCGCATTGTGGCCGGATTTCTCTTTTGCCCTGGTTTCAAGCAGAAATTGCCCTCTTGACGCTGGAGTGCCTTACTTCCATATAATGGATCTACAGCCCGTTATTCGGAAGTTCGTTTTTCAACTCTGCGTCGTTGTGCCACAACCACCCAAAGTGGGAAGGTGGAACCACAACGAAAGGGTTGCCACATATGACTACTCCACTCCCCGCCTATTTCCAAACCAGCCTCGACGGCTTCTATCGATCGATGGCCGGCAAGAACCGATCACCCAAAACCGTCCTGGCCTACTCCACCGATTTGCAGCAATTTCTTGGGTGGGTCGTGGAAAACGATGCCACCGTCGAAACGGTGGCTGATATCCAGCGGGTGCACATCATCGACTTCCTGGCGTCTTTGAGTGAACGCAAACTGACCGGGGTCAGTCGAGCTCGCAAGCTGGCAGCGATTCGTGAGTATTGCCGCTACCTGGTCAACATGGACCTGTTGGAGAAATCTCCGGCAACCGGCGTCGATACCCCCAAGATCGAGCACAACGGCAAGGCCTGGCTCCGGCCCGATGAATATAGCCGCATGCTCTCTTTGGCAGCTGGGAATCCCCGCGACTACTGCATCCTGACGGTGTTTCTGCAAACTGGGATCCGGGTCTCCGAGCTCTGCAATCTGCGCATCAATGACATCGACCTCAAGGCCAAGCAGCTGTCAGTTCGATCGGGCAAAGGCATGAATGCACGCCAAATCTCACTGGAGACGAAAGGGATCAAGGCGCTCAAGACTTGGTTGCAGCTGCGACCGAGTGCTTCTCACGACCACATCTTCACCAACGAGCGGGATGGCGGAGCGATCACCGAACGCGGCGTGCGAATGCTGGTGACCAAGTACCGGGAGAATGCCGGCATAACCAAACAGGCTTCATGCCACGCCCTGCGGCACACATTCGCCACCGTGAAGGCATCTAAAGGGGTCTCACCGTATCAATTGCAGCGCTTACTGGGTCACTCCAAGCTCGACACCACGATGGTTTATGTGCATTTGGGAAGAGAGAACGAAGCGGCGGTGATGGAGGAAACGAGTCTGTGAGGTATCGCCGACCCTACTACTCCCCTGCTCCGAGGTCGCTGCGCCGGATCGAAACATCCCTGGATAACATTGCGCTGGTTCCAGCCAGCGAACTCGATTCACTGGCTCGATGGGAGAACGAATCTAGACAAATGACACCAGGAAGCGTATTAGTGGTCACGCAGGCCGATAATCTACGTTTGCAGGCTGTGGGACACAGCATTAGCCAGGCGTTGCGCCGCCAAGGTCGCCGCGCCCAGCTCTTCACTATCAGTAAATAACTGCCCTCCTCGACTTGAGTCGTCAGATTGGCTGGCGGCTCGTGAGAGGAGAACGTCAATGGATGGGGAAGATCTTCTGCTGGAGAGCCTGCAGGCCGGGCGAAGCATCTTGGTGTTTGTTCCGCCCGAAACGAATCTGGATTCGGCTGCGGAAAATATTCGGGAGTACTACGCTCGTGTTCACACCATGAATCTGAGCATCGTGCCGATGATGACCGAGACGGATCAAAAGCTGGCTATCGGACCGGGAACGCGAATCGAGTGAGATATCTGCGGGTCGGCCACAACCGACCCGCTTTTCACGAATACCGCTCTTACCATCTAAAACAGCAAATTCTTCAAGCGCGGCTAGGAAACTGTCCTGCGAACAATTGACCTAAGTAGTAAAAAGCCAAGTCGGCCTTATCCGCCTTATGCGCGTCTAGCGCGTTTCTTGATCGAACGGCAGCCGTAGCGAGCTTGGACAATGCTTCTTCCCGCTTCGCATCACTAGAGCACGCATTTATTCGACCGGAGGCTGCCGCTGGATCGTTCATGCTGGCCAGTTGATGGGTGTTCAACTTTTCCAATAGCAAGCAAATGTCCCAGACGTGAATGTAGGTCTCGACGGAAGACACGTGTTGAGCAGCGCGCATTTCGAGATAAAAGGATGAAATCGGGACATTACAGTAATACTTCCAAGCCTTAACCAGCCGCGCCAACGCTTTGCCCGTGCCACGGGAGGGGGATTCATTGCAGGCATTGACATACGTGAGATGCGCATCGGGGGCTGCCTGAATCCAACCAGATCCGACACTAGCGCCGGGAATGTCATAGATCAGATGCCCGTAGCTATCCTGCGTTGCTTCGTAGGCTGGGATGACTTCCCAGGTCTCCGTGCCGAGAGCGAATTTGACCTTCACCGCTGGACGATCAATCGTCACCAGAGTTACCTGAAAACGCTCAGCAAGGGCGTTGCGAATCTTTTCCAGAGTGGCATACGACGAATCTGGCCGGGAGCCACTGACACTGACAAAAACATCGACATCGCTAAAGCTCCGCACCCCTGTGCCGTGACTAAACGATCCAGTTTCAAAGAAGCGGCTAACGGTGAATTTCGCTTCAAGTGCCGATTTAACGGATTCACGATGCTTAGCACTCGCAGAGCGCTCGGCCGCAGTCGGTGTGAGCCGCGTGAGAAACGATTCAAAACCTTCATTGACCGTGAGCGTCACTAGTTGATCCTTGTCTCTGCAGCGTAGGTCATATCTTCCTCGTAGCCGGGTTTGATTATTTTATAGAACCACTCGGGAACAATGGGCGATGACTTTCTCAAGTCAAACAGTTCGTCCTGGACTTCACGGATATCGAGATTTGTAGCTGTTCCATCATCCAACAGACCATCCAGACGCACCTCAATCCTCCCTCGGGCCCACGATGACTCGATGTGTTCCTGAGCAAGATCCGTTGCGTCTAATAGGGCCGGAAGAGACGGCAGTGCAATCGTCGTCAGATATTGACTGAGTGAAGCGTCCTGCCAGACTGCTATTAAAATCCCCACTACGGCCCAAGTAGTCGCGGCAACATACAGCACCACACCAAATAAGTGATGCTGTCGGCGAGCCCATACCGCATTCGCCCTTTGGCAGAGAGTAACGCTGCGCGGCCAATCCACTTTTCCGGGAGTGGCGTACCAGTTTCGGATCGCGTCGATTCCGTTCATATTTCCGCTGGCGTGCCGAATCTCTTCAGGGGAAAGAGGCACCGCAATGGTCTTGTTCCAGTCGAGACGAAAAACTGCGCAATCGAATTGTTCTTGGGCGGTCGCGCCCTTTCGTTGGTACGACGCTCTGAGGCGAGAAAGTCCTAAACGCGATGCGAAAATCCAAAGACCAGCAAGTGCGCCAAGCAGTGGACCTCGATCCGATAGAACAGCAGCACCACTGGGGCTGCAAGCGCGAAAGCAATCGCACCCCAGGTCCCGAGGTACTGAATCCATCGCGCTCTAGCATAGTAGTGACGCGAAGCCAGCATAAACCTGAGGATCGCATCTTGGTTCTGGTTGCGCGCAATGTCGTCGAATGTGGGTTGCTTCAAATTGGGTGACGTCATAGTTAGTTAGCCGTATGCCGGAAAGCTACTGCCAAAGATCTTTTGCCACTCAGCCACGGCAGCTGCGGAATCTCCGCTCTTGTCCAGCTGCTCAGCCTTTATTGCTCTGCCATATGCGGTCTCAAATCGCTGTACCGCCTCTTCTACGCTGCCCGTACCCAGGGATTCAGCTGGTTTTTGAAACCCGCGGGATCTGCAATTTTCGATTTGATCTGTACACGGCCCTTGTCAAATACGTACCTGCATCCGCTTGGAAAGCTGCTGATGGTAACGCCGCGCAGCAGCTTTTCAACCATGAGCTCTAGGTAGAACGATCTGAACGGGCTGCTAATTTCGCGGTTCCACGCCTTAATCATTTTAATAAGTGGAACGAGATCGCCATTGTGCAGTTCGTTGGCGGCTGTGATCGCGGTCTCGTGAACTTTTGGGTTCGTGGGTATCCAACGCTTTTCTGGTGTACTCGGGATTAAGTAACCCCGCCCTTCCGATGGAAACCAGGCACTACATCAACCACAAAGTCGGTGAACGTTATAGTGACTGCCTGTCCATTTCGACTGATCTTGGGCGTGCTAGGGTAGGTCTCCAGCAAGACGGCTCGAACCTTATCCAAGAGCGCTGTATAGCCGTCAGACGCAAATTCACTCGAATTGAGAATTAGGAAAACGTCTATGTCTGCGTCCTTCAGCGGGCTAATCATGGTGTGCCGCTTATAAGAACCGGTGACGAATGAATCGATGACATTCATTTTTCGAGAAACTGCATCACGAACGCTCTTTTGCCTATTTGCCACTGTAGTTTGTTGCAGGTCAGTAATCTCCAAGTTGGATTTGCAACCTCGGAATGACTCCGTCACCGTAGTCGCCATTATTGAGCTCCATCGACTTCTAATTCAGCGCCGACGCTCAGCTTCCTGTGAAATGCTTTGGCCAGGATGGCTTGTGAGCTTTATTGCTGTGGCCTCGGAATTGTTGCGGGGTCACAGAGTACGGTCCAGGTGGAATTTCATCAGGCATTCAAGGGTTTTTCTCCGGGGTGTTATCGGAGACATTATACCGCTGAAACGCAAGTGACCCTTTCGCCGATCGAGGAACTGCCGATGGACGCCCCTGTTCACATTTGGGGTGGTCGACAGAAACAAGGTTCAGCCGTATCTTAGAACGCATGGTCTACTCTTCAAGTTCGCTAAATCGAACGCCATCCGTGTTTCTGGAGGTCCTGCCGTGTCGGAAATTTTTCGCATAGAGGTGCCTATCGAGCTTGATGACAAAGGATATTGGGATCGTAAGTGTCCCGACGACGAATGTGGGCGACCATTTAAGGTTCTCTTCGCGCATTGGAAGGAAAAGGTTCCCGAAGCCATTGCCTATTGCCCATTCTGTCGCGTTGAGGCCGAGCCCCAAGCTTTCAACACGGATGAACTCGCGGAATATGTAAGAAGCGCTGCCTTGGCGGAAGCGCAGGGCCATCTCGACAAGATGCTCGGGGATTTCGCCCGCAGCATCAATCGCCGTCGTCGTTCCCGTGAAATGGTGTCTGTCTCAGCTGAGTACAAGGCAAGCCCCCGGTTAGCGCCCGTCCCTCCTATCGCCGCCGATCTTATGACTCTGCAAATCGAGTGCGAATCCTGTGGTTGTCAGTTTGCAGTGATTGGCTCTGGATTCTTTTGCCCCGCTTGCGGCCATAACTCGGCCGGGCAGACATTTGACCAGACCCTAACGAAGGCGCGGTCGGTCGGTAAGGCGGTGGCCTTGATCGCAGCAAGTGGTGGTGATATCAATCTCATAGATCAGTATCAGCGAGATATGTTAGAGGGGCAGATCGGCAATCTCGTCACCGCTTTTCAGCGGTTTGCCGAGATCTCCTATCCTCGCCTACCAAACTTCACAACTGTCCCTAGTCGCAATGCATTTCAAAATTTGTCGAGGGGCGACCGGCTTTGGACGCAAGCTGGTGGCCGTTCATACACTCAGACCCTGGATCCGAAAGAGTGGGCACAACTGCAGAAGCTATTCCAACAACGGCACCTCTTGGAGCATCAACAGGGAATAGTTGATCAAAAGTACCTCGACGAAACCGGTGATCTAGCACTCAAGCTCGGCCAACGGATCTCCGTTAAAGAAAGCTCTGTTGGAAGGATGGCCGAGCTCTTGGAAAAACTCGCGCAGAGTATGAGAAAAGATCTCGGTACCGCTGGCGCTTCCCTGTATCATCCGACACCAACCAACCATGAAACGACTGCGGCGATAGCTGGATTAACAGAAACCGATATCAAAGTATTGTGGGCGGCGTGTCGTCAGGCTGAGGCTGCAGGCCAAGATTTTCTCGACGGCGATTCGATTTGCCAGATGCTGCTTACTGACGGGCTGAGCCGACAAGAACTTGATGATGCGATCGAGGTCCTTGAGAGCAAGGGGCACATTGAAGTTGCGTGGGTCATCGCGGCTGGCTCAGTTCCAGCGGCAATCACCGTCACTCCCCGTGCCTTACGGCTCTACTTTCAACAAACACACCCTGAGTTCAAGCAGGAGCGCCAAGAGATCGCCACGTCTGTCGTTGCAGGAACGACTGACAGTGACACGATCGCGCGAGCCCTGGAGCTGCCGACACTGCTGGTTGAATCAGTCCTTAAAGAGTTTGCCTCACTCGGCTGGATCTCGGTCTTTGAGCCAAGCGGTGGAGAAGTTTTGGTGAGTGATATTAAGGTCGGACTTCGACGACTCGTCGCCCAAGGATCCTGATAGCTACTCCATGCAGTTAATGGTTTCCCAGGGAAGCTGTGATTCCAGCTTGACACTTGCTTGCATTATGTCCAGTATGGACGTATCACCACAATCACGTGTGGCTACCCCGCTCGCGGGCACTACCGTGGCTGACCTGGAGGAAAATGATTCTCGCTGTTGCCTCTCAAAAAGGTGGGACTGGCAAAACCACCACATCCATATCGCTCGCTGCCGGACTTGCCCATCGTGGCAAGCGGACCCTTCTGATCGATACGGACTCCCAAGCCAACTCCTCCAAGGTCGTTTTACCCAACTACCAAGAATTTTCTAAAGATCGAACGCTGTACGCGACGATCATCGATCGCAAACCTTTGGCGATCTCCCCTACGTCGATTCCCAATTTGGACATCGTGCCGTCGCACATTTTGTTGTCTGAGACAGACATCTCACTGACGACCGCCATTGATCACCGTGAAGCTCGCCTCAAAGCGGCGCTGGAGGCGGTCAAAGGCGACTACGACTTCGTGGTGATCGATTGCCCTCCCGCACTGTCCTGGTTGACGCTGAATGCCTTCACGGCCGCTGACAAGGTGTTGGTGGTGGTCTCCCCTGGCTACTTTGAGCTTGACTCGACCGTCCAGATGGGCAAGACCATCGAAGAGGTCAAGATTCACTTCAATCCGGAACTGGAGTTGGCTGGGTTCGTCTTCACCATGAGCGAGCCAACTATCAATACCAAGAACTCTTTGAAATTGCTGCGCCAGACCTATGGCGACTCGGTGCTCAACACGATCATCCCGAAGAACGTCGATCTGCGTGATGCCCACTTCAACCAGCAAGACATCTTCTCCTACAACGCCAGTTCCAAAGGATCTCAGGCGTATGAGCGGCTTATTGGAGAGCTGTTTAGCGTTTAGTTATGGAATCTACTCAGTACCGCGTCAGCGGAGCCTGGACTCTGCTGTCCATCGCCTTTTGGTTTCTCGCCAGCGTGTTCGCCTCCTTCACCGTCGTGGTTCCCCTCATCGGGGTGGTCCTAATCGCCCGATCGATCCTGCTCTACACCAGAACTAGCGTGTTGATCGACGACACCGGCGTCACGCTCAAGCAAGGACTCCTAACGATTCAGGAAAAGCGCTTTCCCTGGCCAACATCCATTCCGTCTCCACCAGTGTTGGCCCGATCGCCTCGCAGTTCGACTACGGCACGATTGCGCTGTCAGTGGGCAACGACAAGAACGAAATCAAGATCAACAACCTCGCTGGTTGCCAGGATCTAAAGGAACAGATCGAGACCAGCCGAAGTAAGGCCACAGCATGAACAAGAAGTACGACCTAACCAAAGTCCAAAACGAGCTGAAGGGTGCCTCTTCATATTTTAAGAGCCCTGTCGAGCAACCTGATGAGGAGCCCACTGCCGAGGTCTCCCCTGCTCCACCGAAGAAAGCGGCTCCTGTGAAGGCGACTCGTGCTCCTCGAACACCAGCACCTCCTACAACAGTCGTTGACGCTGAACCAACAGTCTCTGCACATACGGACGGGCGTTCGTCTGTTCGTCCGGTCGGACGTACGCCCGTACGGTCGGTCAGTCGCTACGCCTTTGAGTTTTACCAAGACCAGATTGCGGAATTGAAAGATCGGTCGCTGCAAGAACGCATCCAAGGTGGGTCCGGCAATATGAGCCAAATGGTGCGGCTGGCGATTGACGAGTATCTTGCCAATCATCCAAGGCCGGAGGATGCATGAGCTTGCGCCTGATCGTTCGGACGAACCTCCGGACGGTCGGGCGTACGGGCGTACGCTCGTTCGGACGGTCAGCTAATCGATCGCACGTACGTCCGTACGGATTTAGTCTCAGGAAGGGGAGCCCATGCCTCGCCTGAAGTCCACCAGCTCCACCTTTCGATTTGCTGGCGTCACTTCACCCAACACCACCCAGGTGCCAGATCAATACCTCGACGAACTGCTGCCGATTCTCTCCGGAGGGGAACTGAAGGTGCTGCTGTATATCACGCGGCGGACGTTCGGCTTCAAGAAGGCCAGTGACAACATCTCGCTGTCTCAGATGTTGAACGGCATTCGCACCCAGGACGGCCGTCAGCTGGACTCCGGCGTTGGTCTGACCAAGAAGACGCTGTTGCAAGCCATCCGCAGTCTTGAAACCCAAAACATCATCGTCACCGAGCGACGTCGTAGTAAAGATCGGGAGACGAACCGACCAGCTACCGGCTGAATATGAGCGGTGCTTCATCAGAGAAATACGTCGATGCGGTACCCGTGGGGGAAAAAGTACGCCAGGGGGTGGGGGAGAAAGTACCCCAGGCCCGTGGGGTAAAAAGTCCCCACACAACATACAGTCAAACAACATACAGATTTCGAATCTTCGAATACTTCGACGAATGAATTCTTAGCAGACGATGACGGCGACCGACAGAAATCCGTCCATCCCAGAAAAACGGAATATCAGCAGGCAACCAGCACGACAGCCAAACCCACTGATTCGCCGCTCAAGGACTTGGTGGCTCGCCGTGCTCCCAAGCGCATTGCCATGACCGAGGATCGCCAAGCCATTGGGTCGGTCATTGAACGGTTTGCGCAAGAGTTGGGGGATCAAGCACCGACGCGGTCATCGGTCTCCCGAGCCATGAATCTGTTCGAGCAGAGCGGAGCTGGTCGCGACGGATTCGTGGATCTGCTGTTTCAAGCACGCGCCTCGACCAAGGAAATGCGCAACTCGGTAAAGAATCGACCACAGAAACCCATGGCCTACTTTTTCTCGGTGGTGGAAGAACGGCTTGGCTTGAAGGAACGTGCGTGAGGGCACGACCGCTCATGATAAAATTACCTAGCTAGATCATCTAGCCATTTTGGAGAATCCACCCCATGAGCTGGCAACTGGCCGAAGCAAAAAACAAACTGAGCGAAGTCATGAATCAGGCGCTGGAGCAGGGTCCCCAACGTATTCGTCGTCGTGGTGACACGGTGGTGATGGTCTCTGAAGCAGACTACGACCGCCTGACTGGTGAACGGCCGTCACTCAAGGATTTCCTTCTTTCTGGTCCCGATCTGACCGATCTGGATCTGGATCGCGACCAGACGCCGATGCGTGAGGTGACGTGGTAAGAGTTCTAATCGATACCTGCGTCCTGTCTGAGATCCAACGACCCAAAGGCAATGCTCAGGTACGCGACTATGTCGCCGCTCTGGATCCGGAACAGATGTTTCTGAGTGTAGTGACAATGGGGGAGCTGGCGAAGGGCATCGCCCAACTGTCAGCCGGATCGCGAAAACGGGAACTCTCCATTTGGCAGACCAAGCTGGAGCAACGCTACGCCGATCACATCTTGTCCATTGATCTGGAAACGGCTCGACTGTGGGGAGAACTGACTGCTCGCGCTCAAAGTGAAGGCATCCAAGTACCTGTCGGTGACGGATTGATTGCGGCCACCGCCCTGCGCCGCGGACTGCATGTCTTGACCCGCAACACCAAACACTTTGCTGTGACTGGTGCCTTGGTCATTGATCCGTGGGTCGAGTCGGACGCATTACCCATAGCATCGTAAGTTCAACGTTTCCAAACCACAATCCATGGCCGCTTTTGCGGGCCGTCAATGCCTCTAGGATTGATTTGGCCGTGTCAGACCTTCCATAGGTCATCCTTACGAAATGCGACGGCGCTAGACGCGATCCAGACGCTTTGGCGGATTAGGACTGCGTTCCAGTCGATCCAACAGCGAGCGGGGAGCGCGATCATAGAGTACTCGCCATATCGGCCGCCACAGCACCTCAGGCTCGAATGCGGTGACTTTCTTTGATTCGGCGTCTCTTCGGATAGGCTCAACTTGATCCTTGGTTGTGTACCAGTAGACACCGGCACCACCAGCATGCTTGGTGGCGGTCAACAAGTGTTCCAGTCGAGCATTGCTCCTCGTGATGGTTAGCACGATGGGCGCACTGAAACCCCGAAAGAAACCGTCATGTGGGTAGTGCTCGCGAAAGTACGTTCCGTAATTGGCGATGGTTTGGGTCCAGCTGCGAGCGCGTTTTCGGCTGCCCACCCGCACCGTTCCGGTATCGATTTCTAAGAAATGACCGAAGTATCTGCCGTGGTAGGCCAAGACGAAGAACGCATCTGGGATCGACACCAGCTTGAGCGATCCTTTGACCTGCATGGCAGTCAGCTGGCGATCGTCCAGCCAGTCATGCACTGCGATGCCATGCAATTCTGCCGCACGATGAATCAGTACGTAGAAATCATTGATAGCCAGCGAATGGTCCACCGTTTGGTGACTGATCGAAATCGTTCGAGGGCGCGTCATATCAGGCGACACCGACCGTTGTCCATTGGCGGTCAGTACATTGACGAAGTGCTGGTACCCGAGTCCGGTGCTTCGACTGGCCATCATTACCAGGCGGCGCTCGATAAATCCCGCTTCCCAGAGGCGTTTGAGTGCGATTCCGGCCGGCTCGATCGGCTCCACCAAAGGTGCGAGATCGACCCTGCCGGTTGAGTCGATTCACGAAGTGCAGATTGGTGAGCTGCCCGTGGGTGGCAAAACGCATGGCGCTGAGCGACTCAAGAATAGGTAACCCTTGATCAATGAGATGTAGGGGGTAGTCTCGGCGTCGAGAAGGATGGAGGCGGTAGCGCGAGTGGGCAGGGGAGTGGTCGCACATAGACTGGTCTGTTGTAGCACGCACCTTGGTGCCCTGCACCAGTCAAGCTGGAGGGACGTTTGGTTGTTGGAGGGAGGAAAACGCGACTCTACAATGGATGAACCGACAGGTAGGGACGACCAATCCTAAACTCTTTGAGCAGGCGTGTGCAGTAAGCGGTCATACACCAGGGCCGCCCATTTTGACTGGTCCGAGCAAGCGTCTACCCGCTGACGCCGGCGGGGGTCGGTGAGGACGATAAAACCAGGTAGGTGCCCCGACTCTTCCTGCTCTTTCAGATTGGCGGCTGTGCCTGTCGGCACAAGGAGGTGATCCACCAGGTCGTAGTTCCAAATTTTGAAACTGACAATCCGTTTGCGCAGCTGCTCATGCTGCTTGTGCCCCACCGGCTTCCAGAGTTTGTCGCCGGTGGCTTTGTGCATTCGGTTGAGCGCTCCATGGACGCGCTTGTAGGCGCGGCGTTTGGCGTGCGGATAAGACCAGTCGCGCTCCGGTTCAAACTTGGCGTATTCAGCGCAGACGGCTTCGAGGCCACCTTGGGCCCACCAGTCGAGAGGATGTTCAACGTTGTAGTTGCCATAGCCGGTCTTGGTGATCATGCCGTTCATGCTAGCACCGGCTTCGCTTGGTCTTGCAAGACGCCTCGGGGTGTCGGGCGTAATCCGCCCGACTAGATCATCAGCTGATATCTCAGACAAACAATCATCGAAGGACCTGCCACAACGGCGCGACACCAGCTGCGACACGCCCTGCGACAGGACTTTTCGTGATATTCCAATTGTGGCCGGAGATTCAACTGAGCATCATCTGGTGCCTCATGAAAGATCACAGATCCTGAGTCTCAATGAGGATCATCCGCGCGGCTGAAGATCATTTCCGAGATTCATCAGAGCATCGTCTGAATCTTTTGGTGATCCTCGTTGATTTGTCATGGGCGGGTGGAGCATCAGCTGACGGGTCAATCACCCGTGATATTTCTTGAGGTCTCCGTAGAGCATCGTTCGACATTCAGACTTCTGAACGACTGTTCATCCCGGCTTGCTTGCAGGGACAAAGCAATCCCTAACCCAGAAGAGGCCTGAAAAACACTGCAATTTTCCGAACGATCAGTACGTGATGTGTGCCGGTTACTCTGTTCCCACCAAGTAAAAAAGTGAGAATTTAAGATGTTCCTTGGGAGATGCTGTTGGAGTTCGATCGCCTCTCGTTCAGTCGTTTCAAGCGGTTGGACGTACGGTGGCTACCCAGCAGTGATGCGCGAAGCCAAAAGCAAAAGAGTTGAAGCCCTCCCCAGGTTCGGCTCAAGCTGCGTAGCTATTACGCAACGACCGGCGCCCCAATCTTCCGACCGGTGGGGAATAGCCGGTATACGACACTCTGGCGAGCAATACTGGACAGTCGGTTGCTCGATAACGACTTGGTCTAACTCAGCGATCATTATCGAAGGTTGAGTCGAGTTGTTTACCCGGTGAGGTATACTGTCGCGACCATGAAACACCAGTATCAACACTCTTCATCTGAAGATGAGTCAATTCCCCAAACGTTTCACATTCTTGGGTTGCACTGCGTCGGCTGCGCTGAGGCGCTCAGGCGGATCTGGCGAACCTGCCGGCGGTGACGTCGGCCCGTTGACTTTCGACGGAATGAAGCGCAAATCGTCTTCGCCACAGTTCAGGGCGATCCGGAAGCTGTTGAGCGCATGATCAGCGCGTTCGGCTGCCAGTGTGAGCATCGAGGAGACGACACCAGCGGACAGCGACGTCTCCAGAGCGCGGCAGGCCTCGCTCATCAGGTCCATGTCAGTCCGATCACCATGGGCACCAAATACGACCGGATGCAGTACGAAGCCCCGCACTCCGCCGCCGCTCACGGGCACGAAGCGTTCGCTCGGGCTGCGACAAAGGAACGCAGCGGCGCAGGATCATGCGGGGCACGGCAGCGCTACGCATGCCAGTGATCGACCGAGCGAAGCCGGAGGGCACGACCATAGCGCCATGATGGCGGATCCGTCCATGGCAGAGGCCATGGAGCGGGACATGCGCAACCGTTTCTTCGTCTCCTTCCTGCTCACCATTCCGATCATTCTGCTGTCCATGCTGGGTGAGACCCTCTTCGGTCTCGAATCGTTTGAACCATTCGGCATCACCCAACTGGTTGATGCTGGCGCTGTCGATTCCGGTGGTCTTCTGGTGTGGCTGGATGTTCATCGGTGGAGCCATCACCTCGTTAAAGCACCGCATGTTGAACATGAGTGTCCTCATCGCCGTAGGCGTCATGGCCGCGTGGGGGTTTAGTGCTGGCTTGACGCTGGCAGGCTACAGCGATCGGGAAGACACCTTCTTTGAAGCGGCCGCCATGCTGGTGACCTTCGTGCTTTTTGGACATTGGTTGGAAATGAAGAGTCGGCGCGGCACGACGGATGCCCTCCGCGCCCTGCTGGATCTGGTGCCGCCCACGGCGAACGTGCTGCGTGACGGCCGTGAAGTCGAGGTCCCCACCGCGGACCTCGTGGTCGGCGATGACATTGTGATTCGTCCCGGAGAAAAGGTGGCCGTCGACGGAGAAGTGCTCCGGGGCGAAACCAGCATCGACGAGTCACTGGTCACGGGAGAGTCAGTGCCAGTGGACAAGCGTCCGGGTGACGCTGTGGTCGGTGGCAGTATCAACCGCTCCGGTACGATCACGGTGCGCGCGACCAAAGTTGGTGCCGACTCGACCCTGGCTCAGATCGTGAATCTGGTGCAGCAAGCGCAGTCGTCCAAGGCGCCTGGACAGCGACTGGCGGACCGGGCAGCCCAGTATCTGGTCATCCTGGCAGTTGGCTCGGGTGTCGCGACTTTCTCAGTCTGGTTTTGGGTCGCTAATGTCTCAGCGCTGGAAGCCCTGACCTTTGCCATTGCCGCAGTCGTCATCGCCTGTCCTGACGCGCTCGGGCTAGCGACCCCGACGGCGGTCGCCGTTGGAACGGGAATTGGCGCTCGGCACAAAGTGTTGATCAAAGACGCCGCTACCCTTGAGCGGATCTCACAGGTCAACGCGATTGTCTTCGACAAAACCGGGACGCTCACCGAGGGAAGACCAAGTCTGACCGACGTACATACGACGGACAACATCACGGAAGACGAGCTTTTACGGTTGGTGGCCGGGGCTGAATACGGTTCCGAGCACCCGCTGGGCCGTGCGATCGTGAACGCCGCGGAAGCGCGGGGACTCGCTCTTCCAGAAGCGCACGACTTTCTGGCCCTTTCCGGTCTTGGCTTGCAAGCCACCGTAGACGATCGACGCATTCTGGTGGGGAATCGTGCGCTCATGACCACTAACAACGTCGAGCTTGGCGAGTTGGAAACAACGGCGGAAACCCTGGCCGCGGCGGGTAAGACCCCTATGTTCGTTGCGCTGGATGGCCGAATTGCTGGGGTGGTGGCAGTGGCGGATACTCAACGCGCCAGTGCAGCAGAAACCATCACGCAATTGCGCGCTCTAGGTATCGAGCCGGTCATGCTCACCGGAGACAACGCTCGCACGGCACAAGCGATTGCGCGGCAACTCGGCATCGAGCGCGTCTTTGCCGACGTGCTGCCAGCGGACAAAGCCACCTACATCGCGCAATTGCAAGGCGAGGGAAAGGTGGTGGCCATGGTGGGTGATGGCGTGAACGACGCGCCGGCCTTAGCGCAAGCTGATGTTGGTATTGCCATCGGCGCTGGCACCGATGTGGCCATCGAAACTGCGCGGGTCGTGCTGATGCGCTCGGATCCGCTAGACATTCTGCGCGCCATTCAGCTGAGCAAGGCAACCGTGCGCAAGATGAAACAGAACCTCGTGTGGGCCAGTGTCTACAATATCCTGGCGATACCGATCGCCGCCGGCGTGCTCTACCCGCGCTACGGTATCGAATTGCGTCCCGAATGGGCGGCGCTCTTGATGAGTGTGTCGTCAATTATCGTGGCTTTGAACGCAGTGTCACTTAAGCGCGTCGAGCGCCAGTTGGCCGATGACAGTGGTTTGTCTACCAACTTCTTGCAACCCCAGCCCGTGGTCGGGAGCTAAAAGCATTCGCGCCTGATGCAACCACTTGCGACCAGCCGTTATGGCCGATCGCAAGTGGCAATGCTTTGAGCCGCTACAAGC
Source organism: Thermomicrobiales bacterium (assembly GCA_041390825.1). Classification (NCBI taxonomy): domain Bacteria; kingdom Pseudomonadati; phylum Thermomicrobiota; class Thermomicrobia; order Thermomicrobiales; species Thermomicrobiales bacterium. The sequence goes on along the minus strand of JAWKPF010000009.1, from coordinate 88,557 downwards.
GGAGCTGCTTCAGAAACGCCTGGCAGGCCTGTTCACACCGGCGACACGCACGACCACACTGTCGACAGTGGTCCATCCCGTGGCGACCATGAAGCTCGCATTCCTCTGCGCAATGCCCGCAAATAGTGGCACACGCAAGCAAGGAGGCTCGGAGCACCTGCGGGTGGCTTAGGGTGAGACGGGAGATGGTGCGACCGGTTGCCTCGCATTGATCCGCGCAATCGAGTGTCAGCCGAACGGTGGCGACCAGCTCCTTGAGCGCAAATTGCTGCAACGACGTATCGCCACAGGCAGTGCACACCTGCGCACAGATGAGGCAGGCTTGAATGCACCGCAGTCGCGCATCCGTCTCCGGCCCTTCGTCCACGGTCTGGTCGAGGTCTGGCCACGCCAACTTCATGGGTGCACCATCTGAAGTACGAGGCTCCGGCACTTACATCTTCGACGCGGCGACAACGGTCGATCCGGTGAGTTCCAGACGAATCTGCTGCAGCTCCTCGATTTCACGCTGTTGATCCTCGATCACACGCTGTGCGAAGTCGCGAATTTCCGTATGCACTGCCTGTTCGACCACCACTTGCGAGGTCATGATCGCACTCTCGTGATGCGGAATCGTCAGGTCGATGAAGGCGACATCGACATCGAGCGCGGCGCAGATGGCCGCCACTTGGGCCGTGGCATCCATTTCCGACATCATCGCGTCCATGGAATGGCCCATGTCCCCCATCAGCAGCATCATGCTCTGTTCGTCGATTGGCTGCACGTCAGCGCTGCCATACAACTCGAGTCGATAGCCCTGTAGCTCCTCGATCTCGGCCGACTGCGCGTCGATGACGTTCTGGGCCAGGGTGCGGAGCCGTTCGTCCTCCAATCGCGGGAGCGCGGCTTGGGACAGCGCGATGATACTGGCGTGATGCGGGATCATCATATCGATGTAGATCAAGTCGATGTCCTGTGACACCGGTGAGCCCATATCCATATTGGAATGTGCCTGACTGTCGCTTGTTGGAGTGCCGGGGATGTCGCAATTTGCTGGTGTTGCAGCGGCACTCGACTGCGCTGCGTGAGTGGTCATGGTGCCAAGGCTGAAAAAGGTTCCCAGGGCGAGAACCATCATGGCGGCGCACCGCCAGAAGGTGTTGCTGTTCACGGATTGAATTCCTTTCGTATCAAACCAGGTTCATGGGCGTCAGCTGCCGAACACGGCAACGCCCGGTCGTGGTGATCGAAGGAAACTCAAATTTGGTACACCTGAAACAATGCGCGACGGACCTGAGGAGAGCAGGTTGGGGGAGTTCTCGATTCAGATACTTCCAAGGCAATGTAGCGCTCTTGATTGATGAGCACCACGCTATTCGTGTGCGAGCCAGCTGACGGCCATTTCAACGGGGCAACTGCCGGCAAACTCGGAGCGCATCCTTCAGGATGCATAGGAGCAACGGCAAGCAAAAGATCCGCTTTCATGGGTCGATCTGTGGAAACCACTGCAGTCGCGTGGAGTCGGTGCTGCGGCGGATGAACCGGCCCATCGGCCGCCATCAGGACGTCGTGCGCCAACAGCGCCAGCGTCAGGGACAACGCCACCGCGGTAAGAGAAGGAAGCGTGTGCCGTATCAACATGCGTCTACCTTAGCTGCTCCGAACGGGATCAGCCGAATTAGCCATTGGCCTTCACAAACCGCTCGATGGCCGTGGAAAGTTCATCAAGCAGCTCTTGCTGGTCGTGATGCCCATGTCGGCAACTTCCCATCACACATCCGCTGATGTGACTATCGAGGACTGCCAAGCCGACTGATCGGGTAGCAGCCATCACTGCTGACAACTGTGTTAACACATCCACGCAGTAATCGTCTCGTTCGACCATGGCCTGCACGCCGCGCACCTGCCCCTCGATGCGGCGCAACCGCTTGACGATTTTTTCTCGATCTGCCTCGTAATCCGTAGTCCGGGCTGGCTCAGCCGCAGACGCTTCCATCGACGGGATTGCTGATTCCATAACGCGAGCTCCTTCTCGGGAGTTGGCCAAGCCTATGACTTGACCCGTATACCCCCGGGGTGTATCCTATTCGCATTATACCCCCAGGGGGTATCAATCGTCCAATGAAGTCGCTCTTCCAAAGAGCGCGAAGGAGCAGACCATGAGCATGACGAAGTTGACCGTTCCTGATCTCAGTTGTGACCACTGTGAACGCACCGTGACCGAGGCACTTACACCGCTAACCGGCGTCCATCAGGTGACGGTTGACCTGCCTACAAAAACCATCCTGGTGAACTACGACCCGCAGACGGTCTCGATCACCCAGCTCAGGGACGTGCTGGCGGAGGAGTCCTATCCGGTCTCGGCGTTTGAAGAGGCCGGCGGCAACTAACCGCACCTGGCAAGGCACATAGCGCAGGTTCCCGGTGCCCAAGGGCACCGGGAATCGCTTGGTTACCTGATGTCCCCTACTTGAATACAGACGTAAATGGAGGTCCCATGTCGGCTACGACGCTCGATGTGCAATTTGAAATAGAAGGAATGACGTGTGCATCGTGTGTGCGACGGGTGGAAAAGGCGCTTGAGAAGGTTCCCGGTGTCGACCAAGCGACGGTGAACCTCGCCACGGAGCGAGCGAGCGTTCGGTTTGATCCCACGCTGGTGGAGACAGCTCAGCTTGAGGCGGCGGTGGAGAAGGCGGGCTATCAGGCACGACCCGTGGCGCCTCCCCCCGCTCCCGCACCGTCGGCGATTACGAGCAATGGGCACGCTTCTCTAAACGGATCCACGGGCACCATCGAGTTGCCGGTGGAGGGGATGACCTGCGCGTCATGTGTCCGACGGATCGAAAAGGCACTGGAGAAGGTAGACGGCGTTGCACAGGCGAACGTCAACCTGGCGACCGAACAAGCATCGGTTGTATTCGATCCAGCACGGGTTTCACGCGAGGATCTCGAGCGAGCTGTTGAGCGGGCCGGTTACCACGTGGGCCAACTCTCTGTCGCCAAGAGCGTGACAGTTCCAGATATGACAGGTACCCTGCGCAGGACGAGCGCCAAATCCGGCGGGACGCCGAGATTGCCGATCTGAAGCGCAAATCGTTCGTCAGTCTGGCCATCGGTCTGGTGATGATGGGACTGATGTATCTGCCCCTGGATGTCAGTATGGTCACCCTCGCCCCGCTGCTGCTGATCGCTGCAACGATTGTGCAGGTATGGGCCGGAGCCATTTTCTATCAGGCGGCTTGGGCGGCAGGGAAGCACGGTTCCGCGAACATGAATACCCCTCGTCGCTGTCGGGACCAGCGTGGCGTTCGGATACAGCGCCTTTGTCACCCTCTGGCCGCATCTGGCTTTGCGATGGGATCTGCCCTTCGATCTGTACTACGAGTCGGCCGTCATCATCATCGCGCTGATCTTGATGGGTCGCTGGCTGGAAGCGCGCGCCAGCGATCCACTGGTGAAGCGTCGCGCGCTGATGGGCCTGCAGGCCACCACGGCTCGCGTAGTGCGAAACGGGTCGGAAATCGACGTCCCTCTTGAGGCCGTGGTCGTCGGCGATCTCGTACGGGTTCGGCCGGGCGAGAAAATCCCTGTGGACGGAACCATCGTCGAGGGACGCTCGACGCTCGATGAAAGCATGTTGACCGGTGAAAGCCTTCCGGTTGGCAGAGGCCGGGGGACCGGTCATCAGAGCCACGATTGGCACGACCGGGTCATTCGTCTTTCGAGCCACCAAGGTCGGCGAAGATACGACTTTGGCACAGATTGTTCGGCTCGTTGAGGAAGCGCAAGGGTCGAAGGCTCCCATGCAGCGCATGGCTGATACCGTTTCCGGCTATTTCGTTCCCATTGTCTTGGTAGTCTCGCTCCTCACGTTCCTAGGTTGGTACTTCTTGGACCAGCAGCCGACGCCACCACGCTGGCGATTACCTGCTATCGCGGTGCTGGTCATCGCGTGTCCGCTACGCTTTGGGTCTGGCCGCGCCAACTGCCATCATGGTGGGAACCGGCAAGGCTGCCGAGAATGGTGTTCTGATTCGGGGAGGTGAAGCACTGGAGGCGCGAAGCGCATTACCGCGATCGTGTTGATAAGACCGGCACGTTGACCCAGTGGCCGGCCAACAGTGAGCGGTATTTCGCCCGAAGCGCCGTTCACCGAGGACGACATCCTGTGGCAGCAGCGCTGGAGGTTGGCTCAGAACATCCGCTCGGTGAAGCCATTGTCACCGCTGCGCAGAACGGAATGTCGTGCTCGAACCGGCAGAGGACTTCGAGGCTATTCCCGGTCGCGGCATTACCGGCATGGTTGCTGGTCGGTTGGTTGCTGCGGGGAACCTCGGACTGTTGGACCAGCTCGGCATCGATGGGCGCACGATTGCTGAAAAGCGCAGCAGCTTGCGGAACAGGCGCGACTCCGATCTACGTCGTGATCGACGGTAAGATCGCTGGGATCTTGCGGTTGCAGATGCACTTCGCCCCGAATCACCGGAGGCGGTGCAGGAAATGCGCGCGCTGAGGCTCGATGTCTGGATGCTTACTGGCGATCACAAAGGAACGGCTAAGGCCATCGCCGAACAGGCCGGCATTCCGGCAGATCACGTCATCGCCGAGGTACTCCTCGAGCAAAAAGCGGAAATGGTTGAGCAGCTGCAACGGCAGGGGCAGCATCTTGCGCAACTGGATCGCTGGGCATGGAACAGTCGCGGCGGGGCTCGGCATCCTGATCTTTCACCTGGTGACCGACCAACAGCTACAACAACGACTCCGAAACGACCCTGCTTCGATCGCGGCGGCCGTCGACGAGATCTTGCGCGTCGACGATCCACTGGTTGCAAATCGGCGTACCACCAGCGAGGACGTCGAAATAGGTGGCCGACAGATTCCGGAAGGCTCCAAGGTGACGCTCATGTGGATGGCGGCAAACCGCGACGAGCAAGCGTTTCCCGATGCTGAAAGAATTCACCTGGACCGCGATCAGCGGGGCAACTTCGTGTTCGGTTCCGGAATCCACGACTGCATCGGCGCGCCATTGGCTCGGCTCGAGCTACGCGTCGCGCTGGAGGAACTCCTCGCCCGCACATCGGTCATCAAAGGTGTCGCTGGGGATTCCGCGCAACGAGGCGTCTATCCCGGCAACGGGTTTTCCAGGCTCTCGGTCCGCTTGCGCCCGCGCCCGCAGGAACCGGCGACCGGGCCGATGCCTGGCTGAGAATGAATCGTGCGGCGCTTTCTGGGAACCACCACAGCCAGAAGAACGGAGCATGTATCATATGGGGAAGCTGATCGAACTCTGTCGGCCCGGTTTCCGGGACAGTGCTTCGACAGCTTCACGGTTGCGCGCCCGTAGCTCAGTGGATAGAGCGCTTGCCTCCGGAGCAAGAGGCCGCGTGTTCGAGTCACGCCGGGCGTACCGCAGCTAACCATCTGCACTGCACATGTCCAACGCGGCACCACATCGACTTCTCGCGTTCAACTGAAAGTGGCGCTGGCTAGCTTGTATCGATCCGGCTGAGCGCCCAACAGACATCGAAGCGAATCCCGCGAATGACGTCCTGGGAGCATTGCGTTCGCTTCCATCTGCCCTCAACCGCCGAGGTGGCGGTCGGAGATCAGCTTCCAAGCCAACGACAACATGAACCTGTTGGGCAGCAATTCGCTCCCAGCAGGAGACTCGTCCTCAAACACCGGCAGGAAACTGATCGGCGTCCCCACGGAGCTCAGCGGTGCGGCCCTTAATAGTGATCATCTGCAGTAACGTGGAATGAGGAGCCGTTCGAGGCGCAGTCACGTTCCGATAGGGAACTGGAGCCTATTCGATATCGGCAACCAGGATCACGCGCTCACCTTCGAAGTGGCGCTCGGAAAGGAAGTCGCGAATCAACCTCGCAAGCACCTCTGGATGTGAATAGTTGATGGCATGGGCTGCGTCGTCGATGTACTCGACCCGAATCTGCGGATTCGACGCAGTCCCCTCCAGTATTCGCGCCCCATTGACGAGGGGATCCCTTCGCCCGATCACGACCAGCGCAGGCGTGGTCGTTTCCTGAAACCGGTCGACCGTCGGGTAGTGGATCATCCGCCAAAAGAGTCGCCCCGCATTGATCATGCCGAATCGCAGATAGTCAGGGAGCGCGATGCGATACATACGCACTGGCTCGCGCACACTGTCGATCGCGAGTTGTCCGACTCCCTTGAAAATCGGTCGGTTGTTCTGGCCACCGGCAGGCGAAACCAGAACCACCGCTTCGATTCGATCCGGCGCCTCGTTGGCTGTCTCGATCGCCACGATGCATCCCATCGAGTTTCCTACCAGCCACGCACGCTCGATCCCGAGCGCGTCCATGAATCCGATCACCGATTGCGCAAGCTCCGGAATTCCATAAACATGCTCGGGTTTCGGGCTGCGGCCATATCCTGGCAGGTCCGGAACACAAGTTGGAAACTCCGCGGCGAGCAGGTCTGCCGTCGGCAACAGATACGATCCAGAAATGCCGAATCCGTGCAAATGAATAAGGGTCGGCGAACTTTGGTCTTCGGTGGGAACCGACGCCCAGTAATGGATCGGCATGCCCCCAACGATCACCCAGCGCTCACGGAGATTTCGCAGTCTTGATGTCATCCGTGGCTCCTTCGTTCACCGACCGCATGTCGGTTTCCTGTCGTTAGGAAGACTTCTCGAATCCATACCCCGACGTGAGGTCATACGGATCGAGCACAACTTGGCTCACCTTGGCGACACCATCCACGATGATGAAGCGGAAATAGTCGAGCACCTGGTCGCCATCCGCGACAAGTGGATCGGTGTTCAGAATGAGTACGCCAATTTGACCGTCGTCATAGGTGGTGGCGCTCACGATCGAGTTCACGGTGGCCCACTCTTCCTCCGATCGAGGCTCTCCGGGTGTCAATGCAGCCGCCACATCGGCGCGCAGATCGGCGGCATCCCAGGACGATCCATCGGTGAAGCCGATCGTCTCCTGGATCGCTTGATCGGTGAAGAGCGCATAAACCGCCGCCTTGTTGCGGGCGTTATTGCATGCCCAGAGCTGCTCGAGCGTGTCGACCACGAGCGCCTGGTCGGTCTCGCTCACAGGACCACCGGTCGGCAGCGCCACAACTCCACTTGCATCTGTCGGCTGCACAGGCTGGGAGACCGGAGTCTCCAGCAGGCTCGCCATATGGTCGGTGGATATCGGCTCAGTGGCGCAGTTGGCCGGATCGTATGGGCTCATCGAGACCGGGGTAGCATCCTGGGCGAACGTTGCGCTCACCGCCATGAACAGCATCAAGGCAACGCCAAGGACCGCGGCTATTCGGAACGCGGCGCGGTGATACTGAATCCGATCGATGTTATTCTTCATGCGAAGTCTCCTCTCGCATCTCATCTGGGTAACGACCCAAACGACCTGCGACCTAGATAGCGTGCGTGATTAACTCAACCTCCAGCGAGATCGAGCCTGGCCTGGATTTCCGCCAGCCGTTCGGCTGATATCGTTGTACTTCTGATAGTTCCTCCGAATTCCAGAAGGTCGGCGCCCGCACCCTCGGTGTCAGTGCCACCTTCGAATAGAACGACCAACGCTGATCCGCCTGATGCGACCTCGGATTCAATTGACGCGATGAATGGATCGTCCCGCTCATGTGCCTTCTTAGCTCCGCGGTGCGCGCCCAGTGCCGCTCCAGCTGCGATTCCGGCCACTGGAAGCGCGAACACAGCACCGATCACAAGTCCAAGTGTGCCGCCGATAACCGCACGTCCAAGAACCGGATGGCCACCTGGCCGTACAACGACCTTGCCGTTTTCGTTCGACATCCAACATGCGTCAATGATGTCGACTCGCTTGTCGAATCCAGCCCAGTCGACATGCTCAATTGCCTTGGCTGCAGTGCCGGAGTCTGGGTAGGTAATGGCAATGAGATCGGGCACTTCTGGTGCTCCTTTCGAAATCGGTCTCTGGCGCACTTGCTGGTCATGCACCCAGAACCGACGGCCGATCAGCGGTATTTTCAATGTCAGGGAGGCGAATCATACGGAACGAGAGAAACAATCCAATGATTCCGGCCAGCAACGGGACGAGAAGCGCTACCTGCAACGCAAACGGGCGTGCCTCAGAGTTGATTCGGAGCACCTCTTCTTTGGTTTCGGGCGGCACATCCGTGATAATCGCTTCAAGTTGCGTATTGCTCATGACTTCCGCGTCTTCATCCAACGCGGTAGCAACTTGTTCCTGCTCAGTTGGTGTGAGTACGGTGCTCTGATCGGCCAGGTCAGTGAATGCCCAGGCCAATGTTGCCAACATGATGGCTCCAGCGAGCGCCAATCCCACTGACAGCCCGAATTGACCGGCGGCGGAGTTCACGCCGGCTGCCTCACTGATGCGATCGTCAGAGATCGGAGCAAGCGTGTAGTTGTTGAGCTGTGAGACCAGCAGTCCCAAGCCGCTTCCCATGACGATCAAGGCCGGAGCAAAGGCCCATCCATTGTCTGCTCTGGGAACGATGATGATGAGCAAGGCAGATCCGATTGCCAACAACGCAAAGCCCGCACGCACGATGATGGCCGGCCGACGCTTGCCAGCTCGTCGCCCAGCGATCATGGCAATCGCAAACATGCTCAGTGACAGCGGAGCAATCGAGAGCCCCGATTTCATTGCGTTGTACTCGAGCACCATTTGGAAAAAGATTGGCAGCACGATCATCGCGCCACCGAGCGCCAGTTGCTGCAACATTTGTTGCGAGATACCCAGGCGGTAGTGCGGAGAGCGGAAGAGGTCGATGTCGAGCAGTGCGCGTTTTCCAAGGCGCTTCTGTCGCATCAACCAGTACACGAGCGCGCCCATCGCAAACGCACCAACCGCAATCAATATGGCGACGGACTCTCCACCTTCCTGCCAGACCAGGATCCCAAGCACGACGCCCCCCATCCCGATCACCGACAATACCGCGCCCGGAATGTCGATCCCTCGCTCGCCGGTGTATGGCACATCCTTCACAAGCTTGATGCCGGACAGGACGATGGCTATGATGACGACTTCCAGAGCAAACCCGACTCTCCAGGAGAGATAGGTTGTGATGAACCCGCCAATCAATGGACCGATTGCAGCAGCGATGGCAGCCGACGCGCCCACCATGGCGTAAACCTTCGTCTGTGCGGTCCCCTCGAAATTGCCATGAATCAACGACTGCATGGCCGGTAGGAGCAACGACGCACCGAGCCCACCGAGAATGGCCCAAAAGATGACAATGGCGGTCATGCTCTGCGCAAGCACCATCGCGGCCGCACCCAACGCGTAGGCCAACAGACCGAGAACGTAGGCGCGCTTGCGACCGATGAGGTCTCCGATCTTGCTGTTAATGAGAATGAACGATGCCGAAATCAACGCTTCGAGCGCAATCGTTGACTGAACCCGGCTGACTGTTGTGCCAAGGTCATAAACAACTGCCGAGATCGATACGTTCATTAGGGAGGTATCGACCACAAGCACAAACATCGCCATCGCGAGCAGAAGTGCAAGCCGTCGATCTGACCCAGTCAAGAGCCCGTCTTGTGGCGCTGACCCGACGCTCAAAGTGTCGCTGGTGATTTGTGTTGGGTTGTCCACAGAATCTATCGCTCCAGGGTGCTACGCGGAGAACCGCGTTCCCTTGTTGCCCGCAACAATGCCCTCGATGTCGTTGAGGGAACCGATCGCGGCGATGTTCCCGGTTTCCCGCACGAATTGAGCGGCTGCCTCTACCTTTGGCCCCATCGACCCAGCGGGAAACGACACGCCCTCGAGTTCGGAGAGCCGAATCGTCTCGATCCGGGTCTGATCGGCCGTCCCCCAGCCTCGGTAGACACCATCCACATCAGTAGCCATGACAAAGAGATCTGCGCCGATCTCACGCGCCAGGAGTTCACTGGCAAAATCCTTGTCGATAACAGCTTCGATTCCTTCGAGGGTCCGTTGGTTCCCGGCAGCAAACGCAGTTGGAATTCCTCCTCCTCCCGCGCAAATGACGAGCGTTCCCTTGTCGAGCAGCCAGCGAATGGGGCGAATTTCGAAGATGCGCCGCGGGGCAGGAGACGGGACCACTCGTCTCCATTTCGCGCCATCAGCTTTCATCACCCAGCCCTTTTCGGCAGAGATTCGATCGGCCTCGGCCTTTTCGTAGATCGGGCCGACAAACTTTGTTGGATCGTCGAACGCGGGATCGTTGGCGTCCACCTCGACCATGGTTAGGATTGTTGCAATCGGCTGGTCGGGTGGGAGCCTGTTCCCAAGCTCGATTTCCAGCAGATAGCCGATCATCCCCTCCGTTTCGGCGCCAAGTACGTCCAGTGAATATGGCTCCACACCGGAATAGGCGTGCGACTGAAGCGCGAGGAGACCGACTTGCGGTCCATTGCCATGGGTAACCACTACCTCGTGTTCAGCAACGAGCGGCGCGATTGCGGAGGCAGCAGTGCGGACATTGGCTTCCTGGTTCTCTTGCGACATTGCCTGCCCACGTTCGAGTAGGGCATTGCCCCCAAGCGCGATGACGATCCTCATGACTGCTCTCCTCTGGCTCAGTCGGTGACAATTGCTGCGATGTGCACTATGGGTTCGCCCCTTCGGGCGCAATTGAGACGGTTGCTCCCTCTGGCCGACCCGATTGTGCAGCAGACACTCCAAGCCAGCCTGTCTTGCCGAGCACCAGCTTCCCAACCTCATAGATCGCCAGCAGCAGGCCCGTACCCAAGAGACAGATGAGCCACTGATTCCTCGTGAGCGAGACCGTGTCGAAGATTCGTTGCATGAAATCCAGCTCGGACGCCAACACTGTCAAGAGCGTGACGAGACCAATCATGTACGTAAATCGCCGGTTGACGAACGTATAGAGCGATAACGCACTCCGGTCAGGATCGCGGGTCGTGATGGCAGCGACAACATGACAGAGCGACAAGGTTGTCAATCCCATGGTCAACGCCACTGGCAGGCCGTAGTGGTCCTCTGCGTACCTGACGATGCCAAGGACAACAACCGACATCAAGAGCCCCGCTGAGATCAGCCGAATCGCAAGGGGGCGTGGCAAGACGGCAGCGTTCGCCTGTCGCGGTCGCCGACTCATGAGTCCTGCCGTCGGGGCATCGAACCCCAAACCAATCGCCAACGGCACGTCAATCGCGAAGTTGATCCACAGAACCTGAAGCGGATTGAGTGGGCTGCCCTTCGCAATGTTGAAAATGCCGGCCAACACGAAGAGCGCGATGAATGCCACCAGAACGCCAATCTGGAAGCGAACGTACTTCATGAGGTTGTCATAGAGTCCTCGACCGCCCTCGACTGCCTTCACGATGGTCGCGAAGTTGTCGTCGGTCAGGATCATTTCGGCAGCTTCCTTGGTGACCTCCGTGCCGGTGATCCCCATGGCGACGCCAATGTCCGCTCGCTTGAGCGCGGGAGCATCGTTGACGCCGTCCCCAGTCATCGCCACCACGTTGTTCTGCTTTTTGAGGATGTCGACCAAGCGGACCTTGTCTTCCGGCGCCACGCGCGCGACCACCCCGATATTCGCCACGCGGCGATCGAGCTCCTCGTCGCTCATGGCAGCAAACTCTGCTCCGGTGATCGCCTCACCCTCGATGCCGAGTTGTTTCGCAATCGCAGCAGCAGTTGTCGCGTGGTCTCCTGTGATCATGCGAATGCGGATGCCGGCATCCTTGCAGAGCGCGATCGCGTCCTTTGCTTCTTTGCGCGGCGGGTCGACTATGCCCACCAGGGCCAGCATCTGCAAGTCCTGGACTTGCGCCATCAAGTTCCCATTTGGATCGAAAGACTTCGGAGGAATGTCTCGTGACGCAACCGCCATAACGCGCAGACCTTCGCTGGCCAACCGATCGTTTTCCGCCGACACGGTGTCACGGTAGGTGGCAATGTCGGTCAGCGACCCATCTGACAACCGCGCTGATGACGAGCGCGCGAGGATGACATCGGGCGCGCCTTTGACATAGCAACGAACGGTGGGCTTCCCGTCCTTTCCCTCCATTTCATGGAACGTAGCCATGAACTTGTATGCGGAATCGAACGGAACCTCGGCAACGCGCGGGTATTGCTGGCGCGTTCCAGAAACATCGATGCCTCCCTTGGCCGCCAGCACAACCAGCGCGGCTTCGGTCGGATCGCCGACAATTTCCCCATCTGAGACCACCGCATCGCAGCAAAGTGACATCGGCATGAGGATTTCATCGAATTCGGGCTCTCCTTCGCCGGCCACTCGCAGAATCTTGCCAACGGTCGAATACCCTTCCCCATCAATCTCGTATTTCCGCCCCGGGATCACCATCTGGCGTGCTGTCATCTGATTGAGTGTCAACGTGCCGGTCTTGTCCGAGCAGATGGCGGATGTGGCTCCGAGTGTTTCGACGGATCGCAGCCGCTTGATGATCGCTCCCTTTTCCGCTAACTGTTGCGTCCCGATAGAAAGAAGCGTGGTGACCACGGCCGGCATACCCGTTGGAATTGCTGAAATCGCGAGACTGATGCCCAGGAGCAACATCTGCTCAGCCGACTGGTCTCGATACAGTCCGATGGCCACGATGAGCACAAGCGCGGCGGCGGCAGCAATCGTTATCGCGATGGTGAGCTGGTCAAGCTGTTTGGTGAGCGGCGTTTTCTCCTGCTCCACCTGCCCAAGCATGTTCGAAATGGCGCCCATTTCCGTTTGCATCCCGGTGCCGGTTACCACCATCTCGCCTCTGCCACGTGTCACCGTTGTGTTCATGAAGGCCATGTTCACCCGGTCTCCGAGTGGCACGTCGTCAGCCGAGATCGTGGCAATGTCCTTGTCGACGGGGGCGCTCTCTCCGGTCAAACCAGCCTCTTCGATCTGCAACGACGCAGCATTGATCAGCCGTCCATCGGCCGGGACCTTGTCGCCTGCTTCGAAGGTAACGATGTCGCCTGGGACCAGCTCCTCTGCCGGTGTTTCCTGAATCTCACCGCTGCGGCGGACCTTGGATTTCATGATCAGCATTTTTCGCAGCGCGGCGACGCTCTCAGCGGCCTTTCCCTCTTGGTTTACCCCAAGCACAGCGTTGAAAACGGTCAACCCAAGAATCAGCAATCCAGTGCCAAGATCGCCCAGTGCTACGATGCTGATGACCGCAACACCAATGAGGACGATCTGCATCAGGTCCTTGTATTGGCGGAGGAATGCTTTCCAGGTAGGTTCAGGTGGTTGCTCAGCCAGCTTGTTCGGCCCGTACTTCGACTGCCGGCTGGAGACTTCTTCCAACGAGAGACCGATTGCGGGAACGACGCCGAGCTGCTTACAAGCATTCTCTGGAGAATCCTTGTACCAATGTTCATCACGGCCAACGGGCGCACTACTCATCTCGGACCTCCTCAGATAGCAATTCTGGCGTCGATTGCAGATTCGCCATCACGTTCCCCGTCTTTGAACTTTTCCATTCGGAATCCCAAGAATCCGTAAACGATGGAAAGCAAGGGGTTGATCAAGTTGAAGAAGCAATAGGGAAGATAGTCAAATGTTGCGACTCCCAGCACCGCGGCGTGATATGCGCCGCATGTATTCCAGGGAATGAGCACGGATGTTACTGTCCCATTGTCCTCAACAATGCGAGAGAGCGTTTCCGGCCGATACCCCCGGTTTCTGAACTCTTCTTTGAAAGTCTTTGCTGGAATCACGTCTGCAACATACTGGTCACCAGCGAGAATGTTGAGTCCGATGGCGCTCGACGCTACGGCAAGAGTCAGTCGCCCGCTGGATGTGGCGTGCCTTAAGAGTGGAGCAACCAGCGCGTCGAGATACCCCGCTCGCTCCATTACTGCTCCGAAGGTAAGGGCGCCGATGATCAACCACAGCGTCGTGAGCATGCTGGACATACCACCTCCGCTGAAGAGTTTGTCGATGGAGGCATTTCCTGTTTCGAGTGTGAATCCAGTTCCCGCGGCCGAAATGATCGCTTTGATGGAGGTCAAGACCGGACCCAAACTCGGATCGGCGACGAAGGCATCGACCCGGTCACGTTGCGTGAAACAGGCCAGAATTCCGGACCCAAGCGCAGTGAGGTAGATCGCAACAAATGGAGGAAACCGGAGCACACTCAAGACGATAAGAATGACGATCGGTAGGAGCGTGACCAAGCCGATGTTGTACGTCGCGTCGAGCGTCGCTTTGACTTCGTCGACATTCAGTGAATTTGAGGTAGGGTTCGCTCGCAAACTCAGTGCCAAGAAAAGTGCCGCGGCGATGCTAAACGACGGGACAACAGTCCACATCATTGCCTTGATGTGAGCGGACAGCTTGGCGCCAGTGATGCTTGGCACAAGGACCGTGGTCTCAGAGAGCGGGCACATCTTGTCGCCCATGTACGCCCCCGAGATCGCAGCTCCCGCCGTAATTGCGGGATCCATGCCCAGTACCTTCGCGATTCCCACAAATGCCACGCCAAGAGTTCCAGCGGTCGTCCACGAACTGCCGGTTACCAACCCCGTGATTGCACAAACGATGCTGACCGCGAAATAGAAATAGCTCGGTTCGAGCAGATCAAGGCCGTAATAGACAACGGTCGCAATCGTGCCCCCCATGTTCCAAATCCCCAACAACGCACCGACCCCGAGCAGAATGAATATCGCGCCCAGGCCAGCGGAAATGCCCTCGATGATTGCAATCCGAAGATGGTCGAACGACACCCCGCGACGCGCGGCCAACATCGCCACAAAGAGCGACGTTGTCAGGAGACTCACCTGGATCGGTCCGCTGCTCGAATCGAGACCATAGAGGTAGACCGACAATGCCAGCAGCGTGACAAGCACCCCAACAGCGACCAATGCTTCGGCAAGCGAAGGCGTCGGAATTGATTCGTCTTGTCGAGCACTGGGCAAGTCGGCAGACATCGCGGCAATCCCGGTCGACGACTATTGACGGTCCTACGAAGCCAGGGTTGCGACCAGAATCGCTTTGATGGTGTGCATGCGGTTCTCGGCCTGATCGAAGACGATCGAGGCCGGCGACTCGAAGACCTCTTCCGTAACTTCCAGCCCAACGATCCCGTATTTCTCTTCGATTTCCTTGCCCACCTTTGTCTCGTTGTTGTGGAACGCTGGCAAACAGTGCATGAACTTGACGTTCGGGTTGCCCGTTTGCGCAAGAACCGCGGCATTGACTTGATACGGACGCAGCAGCTCGATTCGTTCGCCCCACACCTCCATCGGCTCTCCCATGGAGACCCAGACATCGGTGTGCACGAAATCTGCGCCGCGCACTCCCTCACTGATGTCTTCGGTCAATGTGATACGCGCGCCGCTCTTTGCCGCCCATTGCTTGCATTTCATTACCAGATCGTCGTGTGGCCAGAGGTGCTTCGGGGCGACGATGCGCACATCCATTCCAAGCTTCGCGCCGGACTCCAGCAACGAGTTGCCCATGTTGTTGCGAGCATCTCCGAGGAACGCGTACGCGATTTCTTCCAAAGGTTTGGAGCTGTGCTCGCGCATGGTGAGGACATCCGCAAACATCTGCGTTGGATGAAACTCATCTGTCAGCCCGTTGTAGACCGGCACACCGGAATACTGGGCGAGTGTCTCGACCATCTCCTGCGAAAAGCCGCGGTATTCGATTGCGTCGTACATGCGGCCAAGCACGCGGGCGGTGTCCTTCATCGACTCCTTGTGGCCGATCTGCGACCCCTCTGGTCCGAGGTACGTCACATGAGCGCCCTGGTCGTACGCGGCGACCTCAAATGCGCAACGCGTGCGAGTCGAGGTCTTTTCGAAGATGAGCACAATCTCCTTTTTCCGCAGGTATTCGAATTCATTACCGGCCTTCTTGGCTGCTTTTAACTCGGCCGCCAAATCGAGCAGTCGGACGAACTCGTCCTTGGTCAACTCGCCAACATCCAGTAGGTCACGTCCCGAGAATTCGAATTTCATCTGTCTTGTCTCCCTTGGATCCGGAACAACCGGACTGCGCGCTTTCAAAACGTCGACATCAGCTCTGCAGGGCATTACCTCCCAACAGGATCAAGACACTCAAGATTCCAAGCGCTACGACGACAGGAATCGCGAACTTCACCCATGTGGGATAGGGCACCCGGGCAATGGCCAAGCCGCCCATCACGACCGCATACGTGGGGGTGAGCAACGCAACCAATCCAGAGCTGAATTGATATGCGGACACAACAAGAAATCCGGTGACTCCGGCGAAGCCAGCAAGCGGCACCAGGATCGGCATCGTCACAGTCGCCAAACCGGAGCTGGAAGGAATGAGAAATGACAACGGAATGAACAAGAGGAAGAGCAGGATAAGGAAGGTGGCCCCACTCAAGCCGCTAACCGCGTCTTCCGCCCAGTGCAGGACCGTGTCGGTGATTTGACCGTTGTTCATGATCACGGAGATACCCCGTGCCACTCCAACGATCAACGCAACCCCAAGCAGGTCGCGAGCCCCATCGACGAATCCATTGGTCAATCCTTCTTCGCCAAGCCCGCCGACGATCCCGATCAGGATCGAAAAGAGAATGAACGAGGCGCTCATCTGAGGAAACCACCACCAGAGGGTGGGCAACCCAAGCCCGAGATCCGACCATGGAATGACCCCGTACATCATGAAGAGGAATCCTAAGAAGAAGAGAATCAGGCAAATCTTCTGCTTTCCGGTCAGCGACTCATTCACCTCTCCGGCGCTCGAGGAGAGGAATTTCTGCTCGTTCTCTTCCTTCATGCTGAAGACGAGCGATTTGGACGGGTCATTTTTGACCCGTTCCGCGTACCGCATCACCCAGAAGATACCGATGGCCGAACCAACTACGAGCATGACTAGCCGCCCGGGCAATCCGTCAGCGATCGACTCATCGGCGAATCCGGATGCGATGCCGGTCGAGAACGGATTGATTGTCGACCCAATCACACCGATCCCAGCACCCAGCAAGAGAATCGCGGCGCCGGTCAGCGCGTCGTATCCAGCGGCAATCATCACTGCGACAACGAGTGGGTAAAACGCGAGTGTTTCCTCCGCCATGCCGTACGTGGAGCCGCCGAGTGCGAAAATGCACATAAGTACCGGGATCATGAGCTTCTCGCGCCCTTTGAGCGACCTCACCAAGCTGTTGATCCCAGTGTTGATTGCTCCGGTTTTCATCGTCACACCCAGAAAGCCTCCGACGATGATTACAAAGAGCGCGACATCGATAGCTCCATAGAGCTCACCGTAGTTGAATGCGTTGACATTCCCGGTTTCATCCTGGATGCCGTACATGCCCTCGATTGGGGCGCTGAGTGAATCGCGGATGATGCGCGCTGGCTGAGCATCGACCTCGTGATATGTGCCAGGGATCGGCTCGCCGTCAGCATTCAGGTCGTAGACCCCTGCTGGGATGAAGTACGTGGAAATGGCCACGATCACGATCAGGATGAACAGAATCGTGTACGCGCCGGGCATCTTGAAACCGTGCTTTTTCTCGGACGGCTCAGGTTGAATCGGCGTTGAAGCAGCAGCTTCGGTCATTTCTCTTCTCCCTCGGCGACCACGGATGGGACCGGGCTCCCCGTTTGTTGCACCAGCCCGAGATCCGATTCGACGCGTGCAGCGATGGCATCGATCGCGGACGCACTCCGCTTGAGCGCGTCCTTGCTTACCTGGTTCGACGCATCGATCGCAGCTTCCTCAACGATCGCCTCAGCCTCGTTCAGGTTCGCCAGGGATTGTTCGAGGAGTTCGGCGGCCTCTGCAGGCGGTACTGATAGCGCTTGCTGATATTGCCCCGACGCTTCCTCGAGCGGCGCGATTGCCGACTCGGGCAACGTCCCCCCATCTATCAAGAGTTGGATCGATGTCGCGGGTGACAGGAGCCCAATGGATGCCTCGAAAGCGCCGGCTTCCAAGTCCGCCGTGGTGTTGGCCGCCTGGGGGGCGACCGTCTCGCCATCCGCACGGTTGTCCGTGACAATAAGCGCGACGATTCCCACCGCTGCGATGACTCCAAAGAGATACGCCCAGATGCGCATGGGTTCTCCTATCCTGACCTAGATCGGGTCGCGAAGGATCGGGCAGGTCATGCAGTGGCCGCCGCCACGTCCCTTGCCAAGCTCAAATCCCTGGATCGGAATAACCTCGATTCCGGCTTCGCGCATCTTGGAGATCGTGAAGGTGTTTCGCTCGTATGCGATGACGACCCCTGGTGCCAATGCAACCGTGTTGTTGGCATCGTCCCATTGCTCGCGGGCCTGTTGATACGTATCGCCACCGGTTCCAACCACGTGAAGCCTGGATACCCCAAGCGCATCCTGGACAGCCCCCAGGAAGCTCCCCTCCTCGGTAACGTGAAAGTCGCCCTCTTTCTTCCCGGGACGCAGGCTGATGGCTCGGATCTTGTCGACAACCTCGGTGTACGCAGTGACGACGTCGCGATCGAGCATGGTAAATACGGTGTCGAGATGCATGTGGGCTCGGTCTTTGCCCATCACTGCGGCGATCACGCGCTCCGCTTGCCCGGCCTTGAACAACCCATGCGCGATCTGTTCGATCATGCGGCCTGTCGTGCGCTCGCTCATGCCGATCAGCACGGTTCCGTTGCCGATGGGTTGCACGTCACCACCCTCGAGCGCAGCCTGGCCGAAATCGGTCAGGATGGCCTGCCCGTCCGATCCTCGGTGGGGGTACCACCAGTCGAAGTCGGCACCATCGAACATCGGGTGATAGCGATAGATGATCATCATGTTGAAGGCCTCGCGGCGGCGCGCCGGCCAGTACATCGGGTTTACCGAAACGCCGCCGTAGATCCAACATGAAGAGTCACGGGTGAAGAGGGAATTGGGGAGCGGCGGAAGGAGGAACGCATCTGGATCGTCGCTTGCAGCCGCAAGCAGGGAGACCGAGCCAAGTCGCTTCATGTCGAGCCCGGACTCGCCGATCGTGAGGCCACCGAGCAGATGTTTTGCCAGCACATCTGGCTTGAACCCCTGGAGGAGCGACTGAACTTCGTCGGATGCTGACCACCCAACCGTATAGGCGCCGGCGACATGCTCGATGATTCGATCGCGCGCCACGTCGCTGGCCGCCAACGCTTCCGCAAGAAGATCCTGGACGTAGAACACCTCGGCGCCACGGCTGCGGAGCACCTCGACGAATGCATCATGCTCGCGTTGCGCCTGCTCGACCCAAAGCACATCGTCGAAGAGCAGTTCGTCGTGATTCCCCGGTGTTAGCCGTTTCAGGCTCAACTCCGGGCGATGGACGATGACCTTCCGCAACGTCCCGACTTCGGAATGAACTCCATAGCCGCTCATTGTTTCCACCTCCAATCGCCCGCGGAGAGACGGGATCGAACTCCTGACGAGTTCGATCCTATTCGCCGGTGCAGGACGCCGTAATCGCTGGAAAGTGGTAATCGAATGCATTCGAGGAGTGAGCCGAACTAGCTCAAACCTGGGCAAATGACGACCCTCATGGCACTGCTTGGCGCTGTCGATCGGGCTGGAGTGAGCCGACGCCCAGCGTCTTCTTGAGGTACCGATGCATCACTCAACCGCGCGGTTCTAGTTTCAGACTGCTCAGACCGTAGACGTGTCCGACGCTTCCTGTGTGGGCAGTGGTTGGTTGAGCCAGCTGATACCGCGCCAAATTCGATCGATGATCACTGCCAATACGAGAAAGATCACCATGGCGATGGCCGTTGCCGGCTCGTCGACTAAGGTCACAAACGTGAAAACCAGCAGTGTGATCACGACTGTGATGATCGAGAGATAGATGATCCAGCGGCGAGCGCCGGTTTCATCGATCAGCCGCAAGTGAGCGATTCCGACCAGCATGAAAATGAGCAACGCCACCGCGCTTCCAATGGAAGCGATGGCTGACAAATCGAACATCAGCGTCAGCGCGATGACAACGACCGTCGAAATGACAGTGCCCAGGTTGCCGTAGTTCCCCGTCTTCTGCCCGAGAACCGGTGGGAACTGGCCGATCTCGGCAAGGTAGGCGGTGACACCGGTCGTCGCGAAGAACTGCGAGTTCACAGCCGATGACGTGGAAAACACTGCAGCAATGGTCATGATGGTGAAGCCTGCCGCGCCGAGCACCGGTTCAGCAGCCGCTGCAATTGCCGTGTTTCCGGCGGCAATCACCTCATCGAGCGTCAACATCCCGAACACGCCGATCGCAATTGCAACGTAGAGCGCAGTGGTCAGGATGAGTGATAAGTACATTGCACGCGGCAGGTTCTTGTCGGGGTCGTCCATATCGGGTCCAATGAACGCAACCACAGAGAATCCGAGAAACGCGAAAAACGTGATGGCCACGCTCGAAATGATCGACGAGACGCCCGGATACCCATCTGGTGATAGGAGAGAATAGTCTGCATTGCGAAGCGTGATAAACGCGAATCCGCCCAGGATCGCTACAACTGCCCAGACGATGCCGGTTTGTACGCGGGCGACGGCTCCGCGAGCAAGTTCCATGTTAAGCAGCGCCATCACGATGATGATGCCAATCGCAAGCAGTTTCTCCGCCTGGACCGTCACGTCATCCCCGAAGAAAAGCGCTCCGGCGTAGCTACCGAATGACAACGCCACCATCACAGTGATGAGCTGACCCACCAGGTAGAAGAGCCATGACGTTGCCCCGGTCATGTGGCCGTTGCCAAATCCTTTCACAAAGAATTCGAGCATCCCGCCGCGTGAAGGGTAGACGCGCCCCAATTTGGCAAACGAATAACCCTGGAGGAGGGAGATACCACCGGCAATCAGGAATGAGAGCCACACAGCAGTCCCAGCGATTGCTCCCGCCTCGCCAAGCAATGCGAAGATACCTGCCCCGACCATGGCACCGATGCCCATGAACGCCGCGCTGAATGTGCTGATCTTGCGCGGACTCGTCGCCGACTCCATACGGTCCCGTCTCCTGCTCTGCTGGTGAACCCGCTGGCCCCGTTGCCTTTCGAGTGCGGTTGGGCAGACCGTCGTACTCGAATGTCGAGTAGCGGCTCAATGCGCCCCTCGCCGCCATGACCGCTTGCCGAACGTCAGCATGATTGCAAAGTCACAACACGAGAAGGAGTTCGCTCGACCGGAAGTAAGACCCAGGGCGACACACGACCGAAAACGTCATGAACCCAATAGCTTGTTCTTTGCGGCTTCGAATTGTTCTGGTGTCAGAAGCCCTGCCGCTTGCATGGTCGATAGCTGCTGAAGCTGAGCCATGATGTCGGATCCTCCAGTGGCCGATTGAGCGCCGCCGGCTTGCTGGTTCTGCATCGCATTCACCTGTGCTTGCAGGTCTGCGATTTGCGCCTGGCTATCGTATGCAGCCTGCTGCACCTGGTAGTCTTGCTGTTGTTGCATCGCCTTGTTCTGATATCGCTGATCCTGGCGATGATGCACAGCTCCGGCAGTGCCAGCCACGACCGCCGTCGTGGCCATTGTGCCGATGATTCCTGGTCCGCCTCGTCGTCTCAACATGGCACTGATTCTCCGCTTCCTCAGCTCAAAGCCTTCTTCGTATTCGCAAGTGGCAACGATCCCAACGCGACTTCCTTTTTGGACTCGCGCAGAAGCAATCCTGCCGATTTCGTTTCCGATTCCCTGAACTTCGAACTCTCGTCACCTGTGTTCCGAAAACGCATGTGCGATCAGCGATTCGAGCACCACCATGGTCCCGGATCCGACACCGGTAGAGCCCAACACGCGATCAGCGCCCGTATCCAACGCAGGTCGAGCCAAGCTACAGGTAACTTCCTCTCATGGATCTATGGGAACGGATCGGCAGCGGACGAGTATGAAAGCACGCTACTAGATTCGGAAACGGACAAGTATCCCTGCAAAGAAGTAATTGCAGCGGTAGCTGTTTGCCCGACCGGGTTTCGCCAGGTAAATTGCTGAAGGGTGTCAATTCGAGTCATCCTCAAGCCGCGAGCAATCGACGCCGTACTGGCATACCATGTGAACAGTGGCAATCAGCCTGGATCTGGGCGTTCCCACCCAGGCCGGGAGCGACACGATACCAGTACGAGCCGATGTCCCGAGGAGAACGTAGCGAGTGACGACCGTCGAGCCAGACTCAGTCAGTCGTTCTGAATTGGATAAGATCTGAGACCTCATACGTGACGCCTCATGCATTCGCTCGAGCTCGTTAGGAGTCCCAGTGGAGGTAGCCGGGACGTGTCGGATCCGAATCAACCTACGATCAGAACCTCTCTCCAGCCGCGGGAGCGGCTCTTGCTCACCAAGCTGCGCGCCCCCCGAGCCGCCAGCGATGGCGTGATCCGCGATCGCTTGATTCGCGAGATCGATCGGGGAGTCGAGGGCAAGCTGACACTGGTAGTCACGCCTCCGGGGTATGGTAAGTCGACGCTGGTGAGCCAATGGCAGTCGGAATCCGATCGCGCTTCCGCATGGCTTTCGCTCGATGCCGGAGACAATGACTTCAGGATCTTTCTTTCGTATGTTGTAGCTGCCATCCAGTCGATCGATGATTCTCTATGCCACGGAACGGCGGCAATGATCAACGATCCGTCCCAACCCCCAGCGCGCCACCTCATAGAGTTGCTGAGCAATGAAGTTGCTGAGTCTACGCGCCCGTTCGTGCTGGTTCTGGACGACTATCACGTCATCGAGTCGGACGAAGTACAGGACGCTGTCGCCCAGTTGCTGAGTCTGATGCCAGCGAACATGTCGCTCATCCTGACGTCACGAACCGACCCGAGTCTCCCGACGCTAATCATGAGCGCACGCGGGGAGCTGGTCGAGCTTGGATCCGGCGATCTCAGGTTCACCACTGAGGAAACTAGATTGTTCCTGATCGAACGCCAGCACCTCGATCTTCAGGAGGCCGATCTGGAAGAAATAGAGCGATGGGCAGAGGGTTGGCCCGTTGCCCTTCGACTCTTGGCTGCAGCGCTTCGGCGACGCTCCCCCACTGAAATTCGCAGCTTGCTCGAATCCCTTACGGACAACGTTCCGTCCGTGTCCGAATATCTCTGGGATGAAGTTATCGAGAACCAGCCCCCAGAACGAAAGAGTTTCTTGCTTCAGACTGCGATCTTGCGCGAAACCAACCCGGAGATCGCCACCGAGGTCGCTGGAGTCCCCGCGGCAGACGAGCTGCTCAGCATTCTGTCACGCGACAACATCTTCATTTCTCGTTTGGACGGACCAGGAAACTGGTACCACTCTCACCACCTCTTTACGGATGTGCTGCGCCAGCGCCTCGTACGCGAGTACGATGTAGAAGCGGTTCGGGAGTTGCATGTCCGCGCGGCCCGGTGGTACGAGACGAACCAATTCACATCCGAGGCCGCATACCACGCTATCCAGGCTCAGTCGTGGCAATTGGCAGCTCACTTGCTGGTGCAGATCTGCAAAGACTTCTTTGATCAAGAACGGATTGGCATTCTCTTATCGTGGTTGCAGGACCTTCCCGACGAACCGCTCGCGATAGAACCGAGATTGGGTTATTGGCTCGCGTGGGCGCAAGTGCGTACTGGACGACCGCGAAAGGCACACCACTCGCTCGAGGTAGCGGAAAAGGCGATCGAGGGCCGAGAGGGCGATCCGGTCGTCGCGCGTGCGGCATTACAACTCCAGGTGCTCAAGTCGCTTTTCGCCTGGGCAACATCAGAGGGAGAAGCGGCCGCCGCCGCAGCCCTCGAGTATTTCAACCCTGAAGACCTGTCCGATCGAGCGCGGACGCTCATCATGCTGGGAATGCTTCTCGAAACCGGCGGGAAGCTGAAAGAAGCCGAGCGCGTCCTCGACGAAGCCAGAACCGTCAATAGTCGACTCGGTGTCCGCGGTTTCCAAGTTGCCGAACTTGCGGCAACCGGGCTCGTGCAACTTTCGCAGGCCAAGTTGCGAGAACCGGCGGAGGTCTTTCGCCGCGTTATTGCCATTGGTGACGAATGGAACGATCTCGGTTTGCAGAATGCGCATCAGAAACTTGGCGGCATCCTCTACGAATGGAACCAGCTCGACGAGGTCATCACGCATGCAGACCTGGCCGAAGCGTTGGCTCGCCGCATGGGCGCTCCATTTCACTTGGCTCAGATTCCGGCGCTTCGTTCGCGAGTCGCTGCCGCGCGCGGCGAATGGGATCGGGCCTTTGATGAAATCGAGCTCGCAATAGCCGGCGCGGAAGGGGCAGGATACTCGGGAATCGTTCCGGTCTTCGAAGAGATGAGGTCTCGCCTGTGGCTAATGACCGACCAAATCGCACTCGCCCAAGGCTGGCGCCAACACCTCGGCAGCGAGATCACCAACTCAGCGCGATACCAAGATCTGCCCATCGTACTGACAGCGCTGCGTGTGCAGATCCGCGATGGACACGCTCAGGAAGCCCTCGCGCATCTGGATTCCCTCTGCCGAATGGCGACCCAGCAGCGCTGGAACCGAGTCCTGATTTCGATACAGTGCCTACGAGCTCTCGCTGAGGTGCAGATCGGAAACGATGTGGCAGCTCGCTCCGCCATTGGACATGCGTTGCAGATCGGAGCCGGAGAAGGGTTCCTGCGAACGTTCCTGGACGAAGGTCCGCTTCTTGTCCAACTGTTGAAACGCGTCTCCCTCGAATCGGGACCACATCGTGCGCAGGCAGTCACACTGTTCGCAAGTGCAGGCGAACCCTATCTCTCGACGACCCCAATCGATTCGGCGCAATCTGTTCTGAGTCCGCGCGAACGCGACGTTATGCGCCTGGTTGCCGCCGGCCTCTCGAATCGAGATGTCGGCGACGCTCTCTTTATCTCAGAAGAGACCGTCAAGACTCACCTCCGGCGCATCTTCGACAAGCTGGACGTTTCCAGCCGAACCCAAGCGATCAATCGCTCTCAGCAACTCGGTCTGCTCTAGCCTTCGATTCTGCCCATTTTCCCGTTATCTCGACGAGTACCCCTGACCATTACCGCTTTCTGGTGATGGTGAGGTGCGACCACGCCTGTTACGTTCGTTGTGGCGAAACCCGCTGCGTTGACGGAGGTACAGGCGAGTTGAACCAAATGGACGATGACAAGCCGATCACGTCGTCAAGCAGCGACAGCGCTGATCCTGGAGGCGAAGACCCAACACGGTCACGATCGAACCGCTATCGGATGACGTCAGATCTAGCTGCGCTCGGCACAGACTTCCTGATCCTCAACGCAGATGGAGAACATGTGCTGCGTATCAGCGGAATCGAACTTGCCGAGAGAGACACGATCGTTGTCGAAGACCTCGCTGGTCGCACGCTCTTCCGGGTTCCTGCACATCACGTGCGCAAGACCGATCGTCTCACCATCTACGACGCAACGGGAACAGAGACAGGAGTGGTGCACCGATCGCTCGCAAGTCCACTCCGAGACCGTTTCTCGATTGAACTCTCGAACGGGATCTCGCTCGAGGTTAAGGGAAGCCCGGCTTCCTACGAGTTTTCGATTGTCGGACCAAGCGGCATTGTCGCAGCCATATCTCGAAAATGGTTTCGGACGACAAACTCATATGGAATCGAAACTACTCCGGGCCAGCCAGACGCACTACTCATTGCAAGCGTTGTTGCCCTGGATCTGATGTCACATGGTGGAACGCCGTCATAAGTTTATGTTGCCGAGAGTCGCTTATGAACACAGTCGGACCACTCCAGTTGGTAGTCATTAACTTCGACAGCGCAGTACTGCCAACATTGGCGCACGCGCAAGTCGATCATCTGCGTCGAAGGAGTTTGATCGGACTCATCGACAGCGTGGTCACCGTGAAGGGAAAAGATGGAGAGCTCATCGTTCTCGATACGCTCGATGCTCCGCGCGGCGATCCACGCTGGAGCGGTCTGCTCAGCAAAGCACTCTTTGGTCTTCCAAACCAAGGTTCTTGGAAGGCGAGATCGTTCCCGGAACCAAACAGTTCGATCGAGAGGCAATCCGACTTTAGCGTTACCGAAGAGCAACTCCTCGAGATCGCCGACCTGATTCCGGTCAATTCACGCGCGCTCATTTTGCTCATCGAGCACCTATGGGCTGCTGAACTAGACATCGCTGCTGCTGAGGCGCACGGGCACGTACTTGCGAATTGCTGGATTACACCAACGCTCCTCTCGCAGATGCTTCTGCGCGAGCAACCGCTCCTCAAGTAGTGAAATAAGGAGGACTCTCGACCGGCAGGACTGAATTGGCTCACAGAGCGGAGCGACGAAAATGGCGCGATCTATGTGGTCGCAATGCGAATTTCGAAACTGGGAAAAGGAACATGACAACGCTCACGGCATGGAAGTTCGATACGGTGGACGGAGCGGATCGGGCGCTCGCGGTTCTGAAGAGCCTGCAAGCTCAGCGAATCGTCACGATCGAGGACGGAGCAATTGTTCGCTGGGAAGTCGGTAAGAAGAAGCCCAAGACAGAGCAACTCGTTCATCTAAAGAGCGCAGGAGCGCTGAGCGGTGCATTCTGGGGCATGCTCTTTGGATTGCTTTTCTTCATTCCGTTCCTGGGTCTTGCGATTGGCGCGGCGGCTGGGGCGTTGACCGCGAGTTTTCAGGACTATGGCATCGATGACAATTTCATCAAGAGTGTGCAGGGAAAGGTGACTCCAGGCACGTCTGCGCTCTTCCTGCTCGGCGAGGTCACCGCCCGTGACCGCGTCATTGCACAGCTCAAGGATGCCGGTGTTGCGCCTGAGTTGATCGCCAGCAATCTATCAGCCGAGCAGGAAACCGCCCTGCGAAATGCCTTCGGCGAGGAAGAATAGACCGTCATTGTACGCGCCGCGACAAGAAGTTCAGCACGAACGGTCGCAGCCGTGCGGACCCGCTGAAAGACAGAAGGGAGGCGTGTGAATGGTCTCAAGGTAGTCGCGCATTTCGCCTCAACTATCGATCGTCATTCGATGCCAATTCGCATTCATCACGGAAAGGGATCACCAATGAAATCACTTCGACTTCGGTTTCTCGTCATCGCGGCAGTCGCCGCACTTGGATTGGGCATGCTGGCCTCCATGCCGGCCGCCCGCGCTCAGGACGGCACTCCGACCAATGAGTTTCCGGTCAACATTCGCTTTGTCAATGCGATGACATCGCTCGACAAGATCGATGTCTATATCAACGGCGATGAATCCGATCAGCGCGTTGTCGAAGGACTCGAGTACGGCACCGTTTCCGATGCCTATCAGGGAACCGCTCCTGTCACCGCTGTCATCGTCAAGCAGAATGTCAACAGCGGGTTCGACCGATATCTGTACCAGGTCGTGGTTCCGACGGAAGCCGGCAAGGAGTATCTGGTCGTCGTTTCCGATCTACTCATCATCCCGACCGAGGTCGACCTCTCCGCCACTGGTGAGGACCAGGCGCGCGTTCGCGCGATCAATGGCGCAGCTCAGGCGCCAGCGCTCGATTTCTATCTCACCCGTGCCAGCGATGCGACGGTGGTTGGCGATCTGTCTCCGGTCGTCACCGACGTCCGCTTTGGTCAGGCAACTGACGCGGGCGAGGTGCACTCCGGCAGCTACGACATCACCGGCAAGGCCACTGGCACAGATACCGTCGCGGTGGAGAGCAACGGAGTCTCGATCGAGGCAGGGCAGTCCTACACATTTGTCGTCATCGGGAGCCCGGGATCGACCGACCATCCGCTGACCATCCTTCAGGTCGGTCAGGCAACGACAGCTTCGTAGATCGCCGAAAACGGAAAATGGAACCGCGCGCAGTGGCGCGCGGTTCCCGGACAACAGGAACGTCATGCTATGGCACATCGACCTTCAGCCACAGAAACCGTCACCTCGAAAGCGAGCAACGGAAGTTCCGCGGAATACCGTTCCGTTTCGGGGCGTGTCGAGCTCTTTACTCCTGACCAACGCAGGGACAAGGGACGAGCGCAGCGCGTAGCGGTCCCACGCCAAGCGCATGAGATCTTTCAGAAGAGCGCCTACCGTCCGGATCCGGTCGACACACTGGTTCAACAAGGCGAGAGCCGCCTCCAGCACCTGCTTCCCATCCGCTATGGACGGATGATGGCGTCTCCGTTTGCGTTCTTCAGGGGTTCGGCGGCGATCATGGCATGGGATCTCGGCCACGCAACAAGCACCAACCTGGTAGCGCAGCTTTGCGGCGACGCACACCTATCGAATTTTGGATTCTTTGGCTCGCCAGAACGCGTGCTTATGTTCGACATGAACGACTTCGACGAGACCATCCCGGGACCATTCGAGTGGGACGTGAAGCGGCTTGCTGCGAGTGCGGTTCTCGCTGGGCGGAGCAATGGCCTTTCGGACCCCAATTGCAGGGACATTGCTCGATCTTGTGTATATCAATACCGCAAGAAGCTGATAGAGTTTTCCGAGATGACGACGCTCGAGGTCTGGTATTCCCATGTGACTGCAGAGTCGTTGCTCGATTTCATTCCGAACGCACGACGCCGTAAAGATGTCCTAGCCAAGATCCAGAAAGCCCGGGGAAAGGACAGTCTCTACGCGGCGGCGAAGCTCACCGATGCTGCTCATGGCGACCTTCGCATCGTCGAGCGACCGCCCCTGATCGTGCGGCTGCCTGAAGACGAGGTGGGAGCCGTTATCCAACCCGTCTTCGCCAAATACATGCAGACGCTGACGGATGATCGGCGCGCGCTACTCGATCGTTATCGCTACATCGACTCTGCCATTCGCGTCGGTGGGGTCGGAAGCGTGGGAACACGCTGTTACATCGTCGTCCTTGCTGGGAAAGACAGCAGCGACCCGCTTGTGTTGCAGCTCAAAGAAGCAGGTAGCTCGGTCTTGTCTCAATATGTCCGATTGAATCCGTACAAGAATGAAGGCGAGCGCGTAGTGCAGGGTCAGCGCCTCATTCAGGCAGTCTCCGACCCCTTCCTTGGTTGGGTGAGGCACACAACGGGCAGGGACTTGTACGTGCGGCAGTTGTTCAACATGAAGGCTTCCGCCGATCTGGCTTCGATGAAGGCGTCACTCTT
The DNA here is from genome assembly GCA_041390825.1 of Thermomicrobiales bacterium. NCBI lineage: Bacteria > Pseudomonadati > Thermomicrobiota > Thermomicrobia > Thermomicrobiales > Thermomicrobiales bacterium. The sequence continues at coordinate 59,681 of JAWKPF010000009.1, read as the reverse complement.
TGCGACCTACGCGGGTGTCTGCGGCGAAATTCTTGCGCGCGCACACGCGCGCTCCGGCGATGCGCTGCAAATCGCGGCCTATCTCGGAAAGAACGAAGAGTTCGATCAGGCGGTGGCCCGCTTCGCGATGAGCTATGCAGACCAAGCAGAGGCCGACCACAAGGCATTGGTGGAAGCAGCAAAGTCGGGAAAGATCGAGGCCGAGCTGGGAGTCTAGTCATGTACTTTGCGCTCGTCGCACATGCGGCCAGGTTGTCCGCAACGAGCCCCAAATTCATGACGAGGAGACCGGCATTCGAAACTGTTGGTCTCGCTTGCGCAATCGACGCCATCTCGGTATAGGTCCAAGGCACCAGAACTCGTGCCTTCGGTGTCCAGCAGTTCGCAATGCGTGCCGGAGCAGCGAGATCGGCAATGACCAAGGCGCTTCCGATCCTCAGCTTGAAAGAGACATACCAACGATCGTTCATCCGCGGCGACATCCTTGCCGGTGTCACCGTTGCCGCGTTGGTCGTCCCAAAGAACCTTGGCTACGCTGAAATTGCCGGCGTTCCGATCGAGAATGGCTTGTACGCCGCGGCGGCCGGCGCGATCCTGTATGCCATCTTCGGAACATCTCGGCAAATTTCCACCGGACCGAGTTCTGGACTGGCCGCTGTCGCCGGCAGCGCGGTGATTGCCGCTGGGGTTGCACCAGTCACCCAAGCGGCCGCGCTTGTTGCCGCCATTGCCATCGTCGCTGGACTGCTCTTCGTCTTGATGTCGATCCTGCGTATGGGGTGGATCTCGCAGTTCATCTCCAAGGCAGTCATCACTGGTTTTCTCTTCGGCGCCGCCATCGATGTGGTTGTCGGCGAGCTTTCCAAGATCACAGGGACAGACGCGGATGGCAGCAATGCCTGGCGTGAACTGTGGAGTTGGGTGAGTGGGCTCGGGGATACGCATTCCACGACTCTTGCCGTCGGAATCGCCTCCCTGGTAGCGCTGTTTGGGATGCATGCGCTCTCTCCGCACCTTCCGGGGGAGCTCATTGTGGTTGCGGCGGGGATCTTCTTCTCACGACTATTCGGGCTGGACCAGCGTGGCGTTGCACTCGTTGGTGAAGTGCCCCGCGGATTGCCATCACTCGCGGTGCCGTCCTGGGACCTCGTATCAGATCACGCTGGTTTGATTCTCTTGGCTGCAGTAGCAATTGTATTGATCGGTTTCTCGCAGAGCGCCGGAGACGCACGGTTCTTCGCCGCCAAGCACGATTACCGAGTCGATATCGATCAAGAGTCACTGGCTCAAGGAGTCGCGAACATCGGATCGGGACTTTTTCAAGGGATTCCGGTCGCGACGAGCCTTTCGGCGAGTTCGCTCAACGACCGAGCCGGCGCGCGAAGCCAGTTTGCCTCTTTGGCCACAGGCGGCACGATCATCCTCACACTGATTTTCCTCGCTCCACTCTTCTCGGACTTGCCGAAGGCAGTGCTCGGCGCGGTTGTCATCGAAGCCGTCACGCTCGGCATGATGGATGTGCCTGCAATGCGACGACTCTATAGGGTTAAGCGCTCCGACTTTTGGATCGCTCTCGCGGCGCTGACTGGAGTCGTCACGTTCGGGGTACTGGCGGGTGTCCTGGTCGGGGTGATGCTCTCGATTCTTTGGCTCCTCAAGGTCGTTACCTCCCCGTCGGTCTCCTTGCTGGGACTTGCGAAGGGCACGCACGTGTTTCGCGATCTCGAAGCACATCCCGACAGCACGCAACTTCCGGGCATTGTGGCCGTTCGACTCGAGGGAGCTCTGTTCTTCGTGACCGCCGACTCCTTCGAGGACCGCGTCCACACGCTGGTAGAAGAAGCGCCCGTCGATGTGCGTCTGGTTGTTCTGGATTTTCAGAGCGTGAATTTCATCGACTCCCAGGGCGCAGCGAAACTCGATCGAATCGCGCAGTTCCTAACCGAGCGAGGAATTGCGCTCCGTCTGGCGCGAGTCAAGCCATTGGTGATGGATATTCTGATTCGCGACGGGATCGTTCAGGCGATCGGAGAGGAGAGCTTCTTCCTCGATGTTTTCGAGGCGGTGCACGATGCATCGTCGACCGAGATCGGCCACGTACCCCAGGATCCGTGATTCGCCCGTCGATTCTTGTTCCTGCGCTGACGAGGACGAAGAAACGCACATCGTCCAGGTCACACGGGTTGATTGCTGAGACTCACAGAAGAATCGACTGAACCGCTATGGCGAATCTGCACATTGCGTAGTGCTGGATTCGAAATCATCCGGCACTCGAATACGTACCGAACTGCTCCATGCAACCCATTCACAGCGCGTTCGAAGCCCATTGGGATTACTTGGGCAACGCACAGTCGTTTCCCAGCGAAACCACAGCGCGGACCATCACACTCCGCGCAGGTAGAAGTTTGGGCTAGGCACGATGAAAGGAACACCATTGCACCCTTACGGACGTCGATTCAGCGGAGCGATTGCAGCAGTTGCCTTGGTTGGATTGTTGGCGCTCGGCGGTTCGAGCGGTAACGCTCAGGATGCCACCCAGGCGGCAACATCCATCGATATCACTGGGGCGACCACTATCACGCTGGCCGAGGAAATTGCCATCGACGGAGACGGCGCAACGCAAGATGGCACTGACATCGTCATCACCGAAGGTGGATCCTACGTTGTGCAAGGGACGCTCGCCGACGGGATGATTCATGTTGCCGCTCCGGGTGCTTCGGTCGATCTTGTTCTTGCCGGGGCCACGATTTCGAACAGCGATGGCCCGGCTATCTATCTCGAAAGCGCTGCTGAAGCGACCGTCTCTCTGATGGACGGCACCAACAATGCAATCAGCGATGGCGGCGCCGCGGAGCAGGATGCCGCGCTCTATGGGAACGTCTCGTTCACCATTCGCGGCGGCGGCGCGCTCGATGTGCAGGCGGTCGACGAAGGCATCTCGAGCACAGAACACATCTTCATCGAAAGTGGCGCCATCCGTATCCACGCGTACGAAGACGGAATCAATGCGAATCAGGACGGAGTGAGCCAGATCGACATTTCTGGAGGGTTCGTCTTCGTCGCAACCGAAGTGGGCGACGGTATCGATTCCAATGGTTCCATCACGATCACCGGCGGAACGGTCATCACCCAGGGCGCTCTGGTGGATGCCAATAGCGGTCTCGATGCAGACGGTCCCGTCACCATCGACGGTGGAATGGTGCTCAGCACCGGCGTCATGATGCAGGCCCCGTCCCAGGCCTCAGCCCAGGGCATCATTCTCGCGACATTTGGTGGAACGCAAAGCGCGGGCACGCTCGTCGTCGTCCGATCCGGCGATACGGAGCTCGTGGCATTCGCGCCCTCGATCCCGTTCAACGCGATCTACTTCAGCAGCGCGGACGTGGTACCCGGCGTCGCATACGACGTTTATCTGGGCGGCACTGCACAAGGCGAAGCGGTCGACGGCCTTTATGTCGATGGCAGCGCGAATCCGGGAACACTGGTCGCCACGGTGACTACTGAAAGTTCTCAGCAGGGTGGGTTCGGCCCGCCACGGTAGGGGGCGCTGGCCGGGCACACCGTTGGAAATGAGAGAATTTGCTCGGTTCGCTCCGACTTTCCGCCGAGAGTTGCATCTCCCATGACTGACGGTTCCCAAGCACGCCAGCGTCGCAACCGCCCCACGCCCCGAATGGGTCGCGGACCTGATAAGGAACATGCTGAGCCGCTTCGAACCGCGCCAGCGCGGCCGGATTCGGTGCAGGACGCTCCAGCTCGGCTCGCCCATCGCAACTTGTTGCGGTCTTGGGATTTTTTGATCGGGCTCGCCCTGCTCGTAGCGGTGTACGCTTCGGTTTCCGATCCGCTCCGCATCGGCCCAAGGTGGCTGGTGCCGGCGTTGATGCTGGGAATCATGTTCGCGCTCGTGCTCGCACTTCGCGCGGGGCGCCATCCCGAGGCTCGCTGGTTGACGCTGGTGATGACCGGGGTTGCGACGTTGGCCGTGGAAGGCAGCATGGCTGGCCTGGTTTCTCGCCTGATCGACGGCAACGTTTATGCTCCCTATCTCCTGCGCGATGCAGCGCTCCTCTGGATCGTCAACGTGCTCGTCTTCGCGCTCTGGTATTGGGAGCTCGATGGTGGCGGACCGCGCACACGCCACTCGCAGGGGTATGTTCCGACCGATCTCGCGTTCCCGCAGATTGCGCTTGGACGGAAATACAGCAGCAACTGGACTCCGCGATTTATCGACTACCTCTTCGTTGCCTTCACCGCAAGCGCTGCGTTCAGCCCGACCGACACGTCGATTCTCTCGGTTCGGGCGAAACTCCTGCTGATGATTCAGGCCATCGGCTCCATCGTCATTCTGGCGATCGTCGCGGCCCGTGCGATCAACATCCTGAGCTAAGCCCGGATTATTCATACTGGATTCCTCCTGTCCCCAAGCCCCGTAGTCGCAGGATTCCGGTGCTGCTCTTGGCACCCTTCAGCAGGCACAAAGGCCTGCGACTACGTAAGGAAATGGGTGTGACTGGCGAATACGAATATTCCGGAACAGGGCGGCTGAGCACCTGGTCGATTCCCCGGCAATGGAATCGAATCAACAGATGGAGCGTCCACGCCAGGTTCTTCCCGCCAAGAGCTTCCCAAAACGCTCATCCGCTAGACCCGAGCGATATGATTGAGGATGGTAGCCATTTCGCCGACCCTGATCACAGAAATGGCGGGAGGATCTGTCTATGACGGAGCGACGCGTTGTGCACGTCCGACGAGCGTACGAAGCGGCGTCCCCTGAAGACGGAGCTCGTGTTCTGGTCGATCGGTTGTGGCCGCGCGGGGTCAGCAAGGAAAAAGCGCAGCTGACTGAGTGGCGCAAGGACATCGCCCCGTCGACAGAGCTTCGGGAGTGGTATGCGCACGATCCGGCGCGATACGCAGAGTTTGTCAAACGCTACCGCGCGGAACTCGAAGAGCCGGAGCATGCTGCTGCATTGGCCCATCTTCGCGCGCTTGCCAACCAAGGTCCGCTGACGCTGATTACCGCCACGCGCGAAGTATCGATTAGTGAAGCGCAGGTCCTGGCCGATATTCTCAACGGCTGAAACTCGAGATTCGGTTCCCGACGCCGATCGCCATCATGTTTGCCATGAACGCAAACGCCAAACAGGCAAGAGCGCTCGCCCTTGCCTGTCCTGGGTATCTATTGCTCGAGTCCGAAGCCCTACAGACCGAGCAGCTTGTTCTTGGCAGCCTCGTACTGGTCCGGCGTGAGCAGCCCGGCGGCCTGCATGCTTTCGAGCTGCTGCAGCTGGCTCATCATGTCGGAGCCGCCCGCGGGAGCTGGAGCCGCTGCAGGTTGCGATTGCATGGCGTTGACCTGTTGCTGCAACTCGGCCAACTGTTGCTGGCTCTCCGCGGCTGCTTGCTGCTCCGCCATCTCCTGCTGTTGAGCCGCGGCTTTCCCGGCATAGCGCTGCTGCTGGTGATGGGCGACCGCACCCGCGGTTCCGGCAACCACTGCTGTCGTCGCCATGGTGCCGATGATCCCTCGGCCACCTCTTCGTCTCAACATGGTCTTGTTCCTCCTGTTGCAAGAGCTGGCTGCGCGTTAGCCGGCCAACTCTGCGTCTTCGACAATAGCTTCGATCACATCGCGCGGAATCCGCGAGTTGATGATGACTTCTCCGTTCGCATTGCGCAGGGCCTGCGCGAATTGCGCGGCCCAGGCATTCTCGAACAACAACAATGCCGCTGACGAGTTCGGCTCCAACAGCACGCCGATGCTCTCAGCGTCTTCCTGGGAGAGCAGCTCGTCCTCTGGTTGGGAAATCGGCTCCAACAACGCGGCCACTTCGTCTCCAAGTCCGTTCTGTTCGTAGACGAACACAGCGCCATCGCTGTCTTTGAGCACGAAGAGAAAGTCGATCACGCGGATGAGACCGGTGTCGACAAGATCTTGAAGTGCCGGCGCCAACTCGCCGGAGAACTGATTGCCGGGGAACTTGACCACCAGCATTTCCACTGGGCCGTATGCCATGAAAGCTACCTCTCGCTTCACTGATATCGCCGGACAGCTGACAGCCCGTGCGCGTTCGCCGTGGTTGCGCCTGTCTCGTTCATGGTAACGAGATCAGACGGTCGCGACTATACATCCAAAGAGGCAAATGACAATGCTTTGGCTGCTCGCGCACGGCACATCCAGAATCCGCCACTAGATCTCGTCGGCAAGTTGACCAGGTGGTTCCAAAGACTCCGCAAGGCTTTCGGGACTCGACTCATAGGCAAGAAAGATGATGAGCAAGCCAAGCCCGAGCACCCAGAGCGGAAAGACGACGGCCAGCCAAACCGTGAGCGAATAGCTCAGAAAGAGAACCGCGGCGACAACGTAGCCGATGTAGGCAAACCATTTCGGCATGTATCCCGAGGCGCGTCCGATGTTCGTTGTCGTCATGACGAACATCGCAGACAAGCGCACGCCAAAGACCAGCAATAGCGCGTTGCCATAAAGAGGAAAATCCCGCGCCATCTCTGGATCGATCGCCTGGTCGCTCAGTTCCGCCAGCGCTGCCGGCATCGTCGACGCGGCAGCGGACGCCAACGCCAGGATGATGAACCCAACACCACTGAGGAGCTGGACGGTCCCAACCAGTTGACTCCCGCGTCGATGGCTTTGGGCAACCCATTGACGTAATGCCGCAAGGAACCAAATGAACGCGATTGCCGAGAACGGCAAGACGTAGAGCCCAACCAGCACGATCTTGCGGCGCTCAGAACTGTTGTAGAAATCGATGAATGACTGTGCATCGGAACCCGGTCTTGGCGCCTGCGAGAGCAGCCAAAGGCTCGTCAAGAACAGGATGGCAAAGAGTGCGCCAACTGCGCCCGTCAGGATGGCGGCTCTACGACGAGCATTGGTTGTGTCAGCCGTCTCCGGACTGATGCGGGATCCCTCGAACACTGCACCGACCTCCGGCCGAACTCCAACAACGCTCTCATTCCGTCCGGGCCCGGCGCCATGTCGCACAAGCTATGGGCGCACAACGCATCGGAAGCCGATGTGATTCGTGCCCGTATCGATCGGGTGATTCATGCGCGCAGCGGGCCGATATCTCCGGCAGTAGTTTTCCGCGCAAGCGAACGATCCGCCCTTCAGGACCTTGCGCGGTGTTGGAGCGCCCGGAGCGTTCGGATCGATGCTTTCTTCCCGTCCAGCGCCTCGCGGATTGAGTTCTGGCGCCGAGCAACACCCGCGCTCCACATCACCATGGCCGGCAAACCAGTCCGCCGTCCACTCCCAGGCGTTCCCGATCATGTCATGCAGTCCATAGTCGTTCGGTGGAAACGAGCCAACGGGCGCAGTGCGCGAGAATCCATCCAGCTCGAGATTCTGCCAGGGAAACTCGCCTTGCCAGTAATTCGCAAGCATCTTGCCATCAGGCGCAAGCATGTCACCCCACGCGAACTCGCGTCCTTCGTGGCCGCCGCGCGCCGCCCGCTCCCACTCCGCTTCGGTCGGTATGGATTTGCCGCTCCACTCGGCGAATGCTTCGACATCGGCCCAGGCAAGATGGACGACCGGGTGCTTATCACGCCCCTGAATATCGCTCCCCGGGCCCTCCGGGTGACGCCAATCGGCGTCCGGTTGCCAGCGCCACCAGGCGTAGTGATCGACCATCGGCACCGGGCCAGGCGGTGGGGTGAAGACCACAGAGCCCGGCACCAGGTCATTCGGGTCTGCGCCCGGATAGTCCTCCAGTTTGGGGACCTGCTCGGCTACTGTGACATAGCCAGTTTCCCGCACGAACCGGCGGTACTTGGCGTTGGTAACCTGGAACCGGTCCATCCAGAACCCATCGACCGTCACTTTGTGCGCCGGGGCCTCTTCCGGATAGTGCCGGTCCGATCCCATCGTGAATGTGCCGCCCGGAATCCAGACCATGTCCAGATCGGGCGCCGGTCCAGGAGCGTCGTCCTGCCGCGGATTTCGATTGTGTGCGACTGCCATTCGTCACCCCTGCCGTTCATCGGCATGCACCGGTGAATAGCTCGATCCTACCCTAACCTATCAAGGTCGCCAATGGATCGATGGTGGTATCTCTTCGGGAGATGGTGCATCACTCTCCCAGACCACTCAATTGCACCATTTCGGAGCATGACGCGCGCTCCTTTGCAGGCGAAGATAGCGCTGGCTCGAACAGCCTCAGCGTGCAATTCGATCCCGCGCCAGCAAATTCCTTGCATGATCTTGAGCGTTCACTGATTCAGAATGGGGACGGACTGGAGACGCGTGAGACCATCGACTTCGTGATAGAGGAACGCCGAACCGAATTCTGGCTTTCGATGCCGAACAGAACCGGCAGCTGGCCATTCGCTTTCGCCGCAACTGCGGTCTCGATCGAATCAGGCTGCGTACTCTCTTCGTTTTTCGATGCCGTTAACACGTACGATGGACACGATCGAGTCTCTTCAGGAAAACGTGAGGACAAGATTTCGGATGCAGCAAGTCAATTCGGTTGACTCTGGCCACGGTCGCCGCATCGGGTCGGTGGTTCCATTCTTTCGTTGGATCAAGACCTACGACCGTGGTCGCTGGCTGCGGCTCGATCTCATGGCCGGCCTGACCGTGGCGGCGTTTTCCGTTCCGGAAAGCATGGCGTACGCGGGTTTGGCTGGCTTGAGCCCTGAGCACGGGCTCTATGCCAGCATGATTGCTTTGCTGGTCTACATGTTCTTCGGCACCTCGAACCAGATGTCGGTTGGCACCACGTCGGCGCTGGCGATCATGGTAGCCGGAACGCTTGGGGCGCTCGCGCTCGAACCGGATGAATATCTGGCCGCAGCGCAGCTCACCGCGGTGACGGCAGGGCTCATCGCTATCCTCGCCGGGCTCCTCAAGCTCGGCTTCGTTGTCAATTTCATCTCGGAATCGGTACTCAAGGGGTTCTCCGCCGGCGCCGCGCTCTACATCGCGTCCAGTCAGCTTCCCAAGCTCTTCGGGATCGAGGGCGTGCAGGGCAACTTTTTCGAACGGGTCCGCAATGTCATCGAAAACCTCGACGAGACCAACAAGTGGACGCTCGCGCTCGGTTTGGTCAGCATCGCGCTCTTGATCCTCTTCGAGAAGTATCTTCCGGCGCTGCCTGGTTCGCTGATCGTCGTGTTAGCGGCAATAGGACTGATGTATGTGACCGATCTGCAAGAGAAGGGTGTGACTGTTGCCGGCGAGATTCCGAGTGGTTTGCCGTCGCTGGGCATCTCCGGGATCCCCTCCGATCACTTTTCCGATATCTTCGGACTGGCCATTGGGTGCTTCCTCCTCTCATATGTCGAGGGGATCGGCGTCGCGAAGACCTTTGCCGCCAAGCACAAACAGCGGATCGACGCAAACCAGGAACTCTATGCCAATGGCGCCATCAATATCGCGGCAGGTATCGCCAAGGGCTTTCCGGTCGGTGGCAGCATGTCGCGCTCCGCGGTGAACGAGGCCGGGGGCGCGAAGACGCCCCTGGCAGGCGGTTTTGCAGCCATCTTGCTCGGAGTAGTGCTGCTCTTCTTGACTGGCGTCTTTGCGAAACTGCCCGAAGCAACGTTGGCCGCAGTGGTGCTCGTGGCCGTCAAGGGTCTGCTCGACATCCCCGCGCTAAAGCGAATCTACCGGCTGAGCCGGGGCGAGTTCGCAGCCGCCATGCTGACCGCGGGCGGGGTGCTGACCTTCGGAATGCTCGAGGGCATCGTCATCGGCGCCGGGTTCTCGCTTCTGCTGCTCGCGTATCGCGCTTCGAAACCGCGCGTCGATACTCTCGGCCGCGTCCCAGGCACCGATGTCTTCTCTTCACTCGAACGTCATCCGTCGAATGAGTCGATTCCCGGCACGCTCATCGTGCGCGTCGACGGCGGGATCTTCTACGCCAACGCGGACGCCGTGAAAGACAACATCGACGCGTCAATCGACGCAGCCGATCCGCCAATCGACCGGCTGGTGATCGATCTGGACAATGTGGCCTCGCTCGATCTGGCAGCTATCGACATGCTGGGTGACCTGGACGAAACATGTGGCGATCGCAACATCGAGCTCATGCTCGTAGGGGCCACCGCAAGCGTGCGGGATACGTTGCGGGCCGATGGACTGGAACGCCTACTGGTGGGAACACCGGGTCATACGACGGTGGACGACGCGCTCTCGCAATCCAGCCAGTGAGCTAGCGGCCGTAGACCGAAATGTGCCGCCGGCTCGATCCATCGAACGGCTCGCCGAGCCAGCCTCCGTACCGCGCATGCAATCGGAGCCCGGCGATGCGCGCCATCAGGTCCATCTCGCTTGGCCAGATGTAGCGGGTGACGATGGGTGCGAGGGAGATACCCTCCCCTGAGATATGGACATGATTCTCGTCCAGCAGCTGGGTTGCGATATCGAACCGAGCCACGTCTAGCGTCACTGCATCGACCTCCACCCGTTCCGCATCGACATATTGATGGTTCCGAGTCGAGACAAACTGCGTTGGCATCTCCGCCTCCAGCACGAACACCCCCTCGTTCGTCAAGTGTTTCGCTACGTTTTCGAAGCAGCGCACCTGATGGTCCTGGGTCAGGAGGTTGTAAATCGTGTTGAACACAACGAAGATGAGGGCAAACTCACCCTCGACCCCGACCTCGGCGTAGTCGCCCATGGTGACTGGAATCTCGCTGCCACCCGGCTTGCGCCGCAGTTGCGCGACCATGTCCTCGGACAGCTCGATTCCAGACACGGCGAGCCCGCGCCGCGCCAGTGGCAGCCCGATGCGCCCCGTTCCGATGGCCAACTCGAGTACCGGACCGCCTCTCGCCTGCCGGGCCAGAAAATCGACGGTTTCGTCCTCGTCTCCGCGGAGGTGATCGTCATAGCTGGCGGCGACACGGGGTCCGAAGCTTTTGGCCGGATCGAAATTACGCATGGGTCCTCCCGTTAGCTGCGGTTGTGTTCGGTACGATACCGAACAAGATGGATGGAGAGGTCACCGAGCAAAATGCCATCGACCTGATCGACCTGATCGAGTCGGTCGGGATCGAGATGTATGTCGATGGAGGCTGGGGAGTGGACGCGCTGCTTGGCAGGCAAACTCGTCCCCACCTCGACCTGGACATCGCGCTACCCTACCGCGATCTCCCGTTGCTTCGCCGCTTGCTGATCGTGGCTGGATTCGTGCAGATTCCCACTGCCGACACATGGGAACACAACTTCGTGGTGCAGGACGAGCAATTGCGACGCATCGACGTCCACAGCTACATCCTGGACGATTCTGGCCAAAATACCGGCGGAGTCGCCTACTTCGGACACCATCTGGAGGGAATCGGACACATTGGCGGCCGAGAAGTGCGCTGTATCCCGGTCGATACGATGATCGAGTTCCATCTGGGATACGAACCGGATGAAGGGGACTTTCTCGACGTTCTCGCGCTTTGCGAGGCATTTGGCCGGCCGCTGCCATCGGAATACGAACGCTTCCGCTAACTCAACGTTCGGGCGCGGTCACGGCATTCGCCAGCCGCTCCAGCACGTCGATGGCGCGATCGAGGTCGGCCAATTCCTCGGGCAGCACCGTCGCCTCGATGGCATTGGCCAGCCACGCCTCGCTGGTTTCGAGCAGCGCAGCCAGCAGGGCGCGACCCGAATCGTCGATGGAAATCCGGGTTTTTCGGCGGTCGGATGGATCGGGCGCGGCGTGGACGTAGCCGAGCTCCTTCAGTCCCTTGAGTTGCTGGGCTACTGCCTGCGGCGTGATGTGCTCAGCCGCCGCCAGGTCTGAGGCCGTCGACGGTCCGTGACGGGAGAGGAATCGAAGGATCGACACCTGGGTGATGGAGAGGTCGGTCACCTGCCAACGCGCGCTTTTCAGGGCGCTGCGCAAGCGCGTGACAGCCGTGGCGAGACGCAATGCCTGATCATCCCGAACCATTGTCTCGATCGCGTTCATGATCGAATACTAGGATTCGCCAAGCAACTTGTGCAAGCTGCTTGCCGATCTGGTACGCTCCTCGAATGTCCAGTCCCACACAGTGCCATCCCACGTCTGCGTTCATCCGATGAACCTCACCGGTCGTGCTGGATCCAGCGTGCGAACGACCTTTCTTTCCCTGCGCAATCGAAACTTTCGGCTCTTTTTCATCGGTCACCTGATTTCGAACACCGGGAACTGGCTCACCAACGTGGCGTTGACGCTGCTGGTGCTCAGCCTGACCGACAACGGACTGGCAGTCGGCATCCTGGCAGCTTGCCAGTACGGCCCGGTCTTCTTTCTCTCCGCCTGGGCCGGGGCGGTTGCCGATCGATCGGACAAACGACGCTTCCTCTTCATCACCCAATCGCTCTCGATGCTGCAGTCGTTCGCGCTCGCCATCATGGCATTCATGCCAAACCCGCCCCTACCGGCGTTCTACGTGCTTGCCGTTCTGGGAGGCATCCTGCTCTCGTTCGACAACCCGCTGCGGCGCTCGTTCGTCCCGGAAATGGTGCGGCAGGACGACATTGCAAACGCGGTTGTGCTCAACAGCCTGGTCATCAATGTGTCGCGCATCTTCGGACCGACGCTCGCTGGACTTCTGATCGTGACGCTCGGCTACGGTTGGTGCTTCACGATCGATGCGTTCTCGTATCTTGCGGTGCTGATCTGCCTCTTCATGATGCGCCCGGAAGAACTACGCCGCCGTCCACCGAAACCACGCGCGAAAGGCGAGGTACGCGACGGAATCCGCTACATCCGATCCGTGCCGGTCCTCTGGATCCCAATGGCGATGCTCGCGGCCATCGGGATCCTGGCCTACAACTTCACCGTCACGCTGCCCCTCTTCGTTACCGGTGCGCTGCATAGTAACGACGCCATGTTCACCCTGCTCTATGCCACGTTCAGCTTTGGTTCGGTGGTGGGAGCGCTCGTCGTTGCCAATCGAGGGCTGGTGTCGGTCCGCACCATCGTGATTGGCGCTGGGTTGCTCGGTCTGTGCATGCTGGCGCTGGCAAGCATTCCGAGCGTCCGCGCGGGGTTTCCGATCATGCTGCTCCTTGGCGCGGCGAGCATCCTTTACATGACATCCACAACCGCCAATGTGCAAGTGACCGCCCGTCCAGACATGCATGGGCGGATTCTGGCGTTGCAAAGCTCGTTGATGATTGGTGGAACCCTGATCGGGGCGCCCGTGCTCGGGTTCCTGGCGGATGTGGCAGGAACCCGGGCGCCGATTGTGCTCGGCGGTTTGGTCTGCATCGGAGCGGCAATCCTCGGAGGCTACGCATTGCGGGCCCAGGCTCCGGAAGCGATCCGCGCTCACAGAGTTCCGTCCAATACAAGCTGATTCCGCTGCTGAGGAGCGAGCGCTTTGCGGTGGGAGGTTTGCAATCGACCCATCTTCGCCGCCTTTGTCACGATCCTGCAAGGCTTCAGTCAGGGACGCAACGAGGTAGTCACGTTCCCGCCGTACACTCATGCTCGGCGCTGTCGCAGGCACGCCCTTCGATCGCAGGGAGAGCTTCTCGATGACGAACCCGAGATTCGTAGACGCCGAGGAAGCGTTGCGGCCGGTGCAATCCGGCGACCGCGTCTATTTGCACGAAGCAGCCATGGCGCCGCTCGAGTTGATGGACGCGCTTTGCGACCGGGCAATGGAGCTGACCGGCGTCGAAACCGTTTCGATCCATACCGACGGTCCAGCCCCGCATGTCGATCCGAGATTGCAGGGCCATCTTCGGCACAACGCGTTGTTCGTCGGCTCGAACGTGCGCGCGGCGGTAAACGATGGCCGCGCCGACTACACGCCCGTCTTCCTTTCAGAAGTGCCGAACCTTTTCCGTGGGCCGCTGCCGCTCGATTTCGCCCTGCTCCAGGTGACACCTCCCGACACACACGGATTTTGCCGTCTGGGCGCTTCGGTCTCGTGCGCCCGGTCGGCAGCCGATGCCGCCAAAACGGTCATCGGACTTGTCAATCCCAGAGTGCCGGCAACCATGGGCGCCTCGGCAATTCATGTCAGCCGCTTTGCTGCGCTCGTGGAGACCGACCGGCCTCTGCCGGAGCATCGTCCGGCAACAGTCGGACCGATCGAGCGCATGATCGGCGAGCACGTCTCCGCGCTCATACCCAACGGCGCGACGCTGCAGCTTGGGATCGGCGCCATTCCTGACGGCGTGCTGGCGTCATTGACCGATCGCGAGGATCTCGGCGTGCATACCGAGATGTTCTCTGACGGGTTGGTCGATCTGGCCGATCGCGGTGTCATCACCAATCGCTACAAGAACACCTGGAACGGCCGCGTGGTCACCTCGTTTGCCGTTGGCACCCAGCGGCTCTTCGACTTCATCGACGGAAACCCATTCGTCGAATTTCACCCGTCGGATATCGTCAATGACACCCGGGAGATCCGGAAAATCGACAACATGATCGCCGTCAACTCCGCGCTGGAGATCGACCTTACCGGGCAAGTGGTGGCCGATTCCATCGGCGAGTCGATCTACAGCGGAATCGGAGGCCAGATGGATTTCGTTCGCGGCGCGCAACTCGCACGCGGAGGCAAAGCCATCCTGGCGCTTCCATCGACGGCAAAGGGAGGAACGCTCTCGCGCATCGTTCCCACCCTGAAACCGGGCGGCGGTGTGGTGACGACCCGCGGACATGTGCAATACGTCGCCACCGAGTACGGGATCGTCAACTTGAGCGGACAACCGATTCGCCGTCGCGCGGAAATGCTCGCGTCGATCGCGCACCCGGACATGCGGCCGGAGTTGCTCGACGCGCTGAAGCACCGCTTCCATCTCATGCCGTCCAGCCGATAGGGATTTGCCGGTTCGAGGCGCTTCTTGCCAAAATAGCGGCGGTGTCGCCCGTTTTCTGAGACCGAATATCCAGTCCCATGTGGAGACAGTACGAAGTTCGCCCGAAATGGAGCATGGACCGCTATGGCCGGCGGGCCTCGCTGCGGCATTTCCGCACCGCGGGGCCGCTCCCAGCCAAAGCGTTCGCCACGCTCGGCGCTGACGGCACCCTGGAATTGGTGACCTTTCCGCCCTCGGGCGGCGGCGACTTCCAACCCCGCCGCAAAACCCCTCCCAATCTGCGGCTCGAATGCCGCGCTGGCGTGGCCTATTTCCTGTTGCTGGTGTTGATCGCGTTTCACCTCCCCGCTCCCTGAGCCCTGTCGACGCACGAGTAAAGAGCGCCAATTTCCGTTCGCGCCTCTTCGTTCCTATGGTCGATCGTGTTCAGGAGTGTCTCCCATTGTCCATTGCCCGTCCTGCGCTGCGTCAGCCGGCGCTCGTACAACTCCTTCGTGACGAGTTCAAGGGGTACAACCAGGTTTCCGGCCGGCGCGATCTCATCGCGGGGCTGACGGTCGCTGCCGTCGCCCTACCGCTCGCGCTTGCGTTCGGGGTGGCCAGTGGGTCCACTCCTGCCGCGGGATTGGTGACCGCCATCGTTGGCGGATTCCTGATCGGGCTGCTGGGCGGAGCGCCCTATCAGATCAGCGGCCCCACCGGCGCAATGTCCGCGGTGCTCATCACTATTGCCAACCAACAGGGAATGCGTGGGCTCTGGATTGCCGGCGTCATGGCCGGGTTGCTGATCCTGGCGATCGGCATCTTCCGGCTCGGGCGAATCGTCAATCTCATCCCTGCCCCGGTCATCACTGGATTCACCAGCGGCATCGCGCTCGTCATCTTCATCGGGCAGATCGACAACTTCCTGGGAATCAAGACTCCGTCCGAAGAGCGCTCGATTATGAAGCTGGCGGGGTATCTCCGGGAGCCGCTTCCGCCGATCGATTGGCAGGCTGTGGCCTGCGGGTCGATCGTGATGGCCGTCATGCTCGTTCTTCCTCACCTTCGCCGGGTACGCGCGATTCCCGCGGCGCTCCTGGGCATTGCCATCGCCACCGCGTTCGCCGTGTCGCTCGACTGGGACGCCGCCACCATTGGCGCAATTCCACGCGGCATCGTGCTGGACGACCGGCTCGTCCCGAACCGGAGCGACCTGGAACTGGTGCCCGAGTTGATCGTTCCGGCGCTCGCCATCGGCATGCTCGGGTCGATCGAGAGTCTGTTGTGCGGCATCGTGGGCGGCCGCATGACTGGCCGGAAGTTGGCGGTCAATCAGGAACTCATTGCGCAGGGTATCGGAAACATCGCACTGCCCTTTTTCGGCGGCGTGCCGGCCACCGCAGCCATCGCGCGAACCAGCGTCGGCGTCAAAGCCGGGGGCGTCACCCGCATGGTCAGCATCATCCATGCCATCACCCTGCTGATCGGCGCGCTCTTTCTCGGGTCGCTGCTTGGGCACATTCCATTGGCAGCGCTCGCTGGGGTGCTCTTTGTCACCGCCTGGCGCATGAACGAATGGCATTCGATTCGATACTACTGGGATCATCGCCTGATCGGCGCAATCGCCGCGTTCCTCGTCACCATGCTCGCCACGGTCGCGCTCGACCTGACGCAGGCCATCGTCGTTGGTCTTGGGCTCAGCGTGGTCCTTTTCTTGCGGCAGGCCTCACGGCTCGAAGTGAACACAGCCCCAGTCAGATGGGATGAAGCCGGGGTCGTTTCGCAACGGCTGCCCGATGCGAATGTCGTCTACATCACGGGCCCGCTCTTTTTCGGCTCGGTCAACCAACTTGTCGAGCGGATCGAGTCGATGCCGTTCAGCAAGACGCTCATTCTTTCGATGCGCGGGGTGCCGATGGCCGATGTCTCGAGCGTGCAAGCCATCGAGCACATTTGGCGGGAGCACGCCAAGGCCGGTGGCGCGATCTATATCAGCGGGTTGCAACCACAGGTACGCGGGGTACTGGAGCGCGCCGGGTTGGTCGACGAAATCGGCGAGCAGCACTTCTTCTGGAGCGCCGCCCAGGCAATCGACCGAATCGGTGAGCTGGCTCGTCACGCCGAAGCCGAGACATCACCGCAGGAACCACCGGCTGAGTCGCTGGATGAGTTGCCGCTGGGAATCTCGACGGTCTAGCCTGGCGACCCATTGGTCACCAAGGTTCGGGTCCTGACTCACTCACCACGCGGGAGTCGTCCCAAGAACGGGCGCGCTCAGCTTCTTCGTATTCCCGCCAATCGGCTGGGCGACCGCTTGTGCGTTCATCAGCTTGTTTCCGTGGTGACTCGAAGCGGACGCCATGAGCGAACCTGCCAGGAAAGGCGCCCCGCTCCACTCTCGCTCCTCGACCCACGCACTATGATGGCGCGCAGAATGGCATGATCGAATCATGAGGAGGACTCGAATGACCGATTGGTACCTGGCGGACTTGGAGGAGCGATTTCTCCGCTATGTCAAGATCGATACACAGGCGGACGAATCGTCACCCACCAACCCAAGCACCGCGGTTCAGCTCGATTTGCAACGGGTCCTGGTCGATGAGCTCACCGAGTTGGGAGCCGACGACGTTCGTCTCACCGATTACGGCGCGGTCATCGCAACCATTCCAGCGACCGTAACGGGCGAAATCCCGACGATTGCGTTCCTGGCGCATGTCGACACGTCGCCACAGTTCGCCGCCAGCAACGTCAAGCCGATCGTGCACCGCAATTACCAGGGGGGCGATCTCGTTCTGTCCGAGAACCCGCCGATTGCGATTCTTGCCGGCGAAACTCCCTATCTCGCCACGCAAATCGGGAACGACATCGTGACATCGAGTGGCGACACGCTGCTTGGAGCGGACGATAAGGCCGGAGTTGCGATCGTGATGGCATGTGCCAGGCACCTGCTTCAGGATCCATCGATCCCGCACGGCACGATTCGCGTTTGCTTTACCCCGGACGAGGAGATCGGGCGGGGCGTGCATCCGGACTTGCCGGGAGATCTCCAGGCTGACTTCGGGTACACGCTGGATGGAGCCGAACGGGGCGAAATCGTTTACGAGACCTTTTCTGCCGACAAGGGAACAGTCCACATCGAAGGCGTCTCGATCCATCCCGGCCAGGCAAAGGACGTGATGGTCAATGCGCTGCACTTGGCGGCCAAGGTCATCGAGACACTCCCCCACGTCACTCGCACCCCGGAAACCACCGATGGCCGGCAAGGTTTCATTCACATCTATCACATGACCGGCGGTTCGGCGACGGCCACGCTCGAGTTCATTCTGCGCGACTTCGACGACGAGAAGCTCGCGGAGAACGGCCGGATTCTGCAAAGCGTCTGCGACACGATTCAGCTCACCGAGCCGCGCGCCAAAATCACCTGCACCATCACGCCGCAGTACCGCAACATGGCGAATTGGCTGAAGAACGACATGCGACCCGTCGACCTGGCACGCGAGGCATGCGAGCAACTGGGTATCGACGTCATTTCCCCACCCATCCGGGGCGGAACCGACGGTTCACGCTTGACCGAGCTCGGGGTTCCCACTCCCAACATCTTCACCGGCATGCAGAACATCCATGGCCCGCTCGAATACAACAGCTTGCAGGATATGGAAAAGGCAGCCGAAGCAATCGTGCTGCTCGCACAGCTCTGGGCGCAAAAATAACGGCGGTTCGACGCCCGAACGGTCGGGGGTCGGGATTCAAGGCGTGGAACGGGAGGCGGAAATGGCACAGGCGGCAGCACCTCCGGAGGACCGGGGATTCGTCAACAAGATGCTCGATACGATCGAGAAGGTGGGGAACAAGGTTCCCACCCCGGTCATGATGTTTCTTTACCTCATCATCGGCGTCATCGTCCTTTCGGCGGTGCTGGACCTGGCGAACGTCCACATCACAGAAGACATCATCGTCGCCCCGCCCGAACAGGTCGAACAGTATTTTCCTGGCGAGACAGCCGGTCCGGCACTTCAGCCGGTGACCGATGACCCCATCGAGGGGTATCAACTCACCGATGCGGAATGGATCGACGATTTCGAAGTCGAAACCGTCACCATTGGCATTCGCAGTTTGGTCTCGGTGGACGGATTCAGATTCATCTTCACCTCGTTCGTGAGCAACTTCGCCGGTTTTAGTGTGGTGGCTGTCATCTTCGTCTCCATGATCGGCATCGGCGTCGCCGAGCATGCCGGGCTCATGGACGCGCTCATTCGCAAGCTCGTCGGCGTCGCGCCCGGCAGCATCCTGACCTTTGTCATCATCCTGATCGGCGGGCTCTCCAGTGTTGCAACCGACGCTGGCTACTTGATTCTGATACCCCTGGCGGCCGCAGCGTTTCTCAGCATCAAACGCCATCCGTTGCTCGGATTGGCCGCCGCTTATGCTGGCGTTAGCGCGGCATTCTCGGTCAACATTCTCATCGCGCCACTCGATGCCATGCTGACCGAAATGACCAATGAGGCCATCGCGATCGCCGATCCGAGCCAATCGATCACGATCACCGCCAACCTCTACTTCTCTATCGCCTCCACTATTCTGATGGCCATCGTCATGACCATCATTGCCGAGAAAGTCACCGCCAAGCAGTTGGGCGAATACGATCCTTCGCTCGCCGCGCCGCTCGATAGCGAAGGTGACGCCGATCCCGCCATTGCTGAGAAGCCACCGCTCAGCCCGGAAGCGGAGTCGCGCGGGCTGCGCTGGTCGCTCTATGCGTTGATTGGGATGGTCGTGTTGGTCATCGCAATGACCGCGCCGAGCGGCGCTCCGCTACGCGATCCGGTTAGCGGTGACATCATCGGCAACACCCCCTTCATGGACAGTCTGATCTTCATCATCACGCTGCTCTTCCTGGCAATGGGCCTGGGATTTGGTTTCGGAGCGGGGACCTTCAAATCGAGCAACGATGCGATCGCGGGTGTGACCAAAGCATTCGCTGGGCTGGCCGGACTGATCTTCATGTTGCTGATGATCAGCCAGTTCATCGCGCTCTTCAACTGGTCGAACATGCCAAACGTGATTGCAGGCAAGTTGGCCAACTGGCTGGGCGATGCCGGATTCAGCGAGATTCCGCTCCTGATCGGCTTCATCCTGATCATCTGCTTGCTGGACATCATCATGCCCGGATCGATGCCGAAATGGGCCATCTTCGCGCCGATCTTTGTGCCACTCTTCATGCAGCTCGGCGTGGCGCCGCAAACGGTGCTCGCTGCCTATCGCGTTGGCGATTCGCCCCTGAACGTCATCACGCCGCTGATGGTCTATCTCCCGTTCATCCTGGTGGTGGCGCAACGCTATGTGAAGGACACCGGCATCGGCACGATCATCTCGTTGATGATTCCGTACACCCTGGTCGTGCTGCTGGTTTGGATCGTGTTCTTCATCGCCTGGTACGTGATCGGGATTCCTCTCGGTCCTGGCTACTCGGTCGGCACATAGGGACACCTCGCCAGCATTCACAAGGACAAGGCCCGGGCGCGCTGCCCGGGCTTTGTCACATGAATACGATCTCCGCCTGGCCGCGCGACCAACCTACTCGCCAGCGTAGGCTCGCTCCAAAGCCGCAATGTCGAACTTCTTCATTTGCATGAATGCGTCGACAACACGCCTGGCGCCATCAGGATCGCCGTCCATGAGCTCCTGCAGCCGGGTCGGCACGATTTGCCAGGAAAGACCGAACTTGTCTTTCAACCAGCCACACTGGCTCTCTTCTCCGCCATCGGCAGTGAGAGCGTTCCAGTAGTAGTCGATCTCTTCCTGATCCTTGCAAGCCACAGAGAGCGAAAACGCTTCGTTGAGCTTGAAATGGGGTCCACCGTTGAGTATCCGAATCGGCTGCCCATCGAGCTCGAACTCGCCCACCATCATGCCTCCAGGGGGCACTGGACCACCCTCGCCCCAACTGCTGCGGTCGAGGATCTTCGAATTCGGGAAGAGCGTGACATAGAAATTCATGGCTTCTTCGCCGTTGGCATCGAACCAGAGAAACGGTGTGATCTTGTGCATGGGATTGCACCTCCTTCGGACAGTTGTCGAGCGGCGCAACCGATTTTCGACAGACTGACGATAATTGGACCAAACCTGCCATTGAATGCCGGAGGATGAGCATGTCTGACTTCGAGAAGCGAAACGACGGCGAGGTGCCAATAGGCATCGAGGTGATCGGTTACGATGGCCGTCCGTTGGGCTAGGTGCGTGAGGCGCATGAGCACTATTTGCTGGTCGGGACGAGTTCGCCTCATAAGGATCTCGAGGTGCCCGTGCAATCGATCCTGGGGATCGAAAACGGCAAGCTTCGAGTGCATGTCACAGGAACGTCATCCTCTCCGGTGGACGATGAGGAAACCGCTCATCGGCTCGACTGAGCGAGCGCGAGGGTGAAACGGCTCCGCCGAAGCGACGTTCACGCCAATCGCAGCGAAACGCGCGCGCGTGAGGACAAGGCGAGGCCCGGCTCTGACAGAGTCTCGAGCCGGTGACTCACGGCTCCATCACCGCTGAGTCGTTCGCTGGCGTGCCAATTCTCGTGCCAGTTTAGCTGCTGAGGAGTTCCTCGACGGTCACGATCTCGAGGCCACGCCCCAGGAAGTACTGGATCATGTTATCGGTGGCAGCCCAGTCGAGTCCGTCTGCGCCGACATGCATGAGGATGATGTCACCCGCGCCCATGGGATACATGCAGCGATTGAGAATCTGCTGCTCGCTTGCCCCATTCCAGCCAAGCGAATCGCATGTCCACATCACGGCAACGTAGTAGCCACCCGTGTAGACATCGCGCAAGACGGATGCATTGATGTCGCCGTACGGTGGCCGCCAATAGGGCGCCATTTGGTAGCCGGTAATGCTCTCGACAATGGCCTCCGCCCGGTCGAGCTGATCCACCCGTCCCGCGCGGGTCAGCACGGTGGTCGAGCTCGATCCACCGGTGAATGAGGGGTGACTCCAGGTGTGGTTGATGAGCTGGTGGCCCTCAGCCACCATGCGCGCCACGAGATCGGGGTTCTCCTGCGCCCACAGACCCGTCATGCCAAAGGTGGCGTGCACCCCGTAGTCGGCCAGGACGTCGAGGATGTATCCGGCCATGCCGCGATCCGCCCCGGCATCGAAGGTGAGGGCGATCTTGCCGCTACTGGTCGACCCGCCGTAGATCACCATCGAGCTACCGTCGCCCGGCTCGTCGGGCGGTTCGGGCCGGGGTGTGACCGTGCCATTTGGCGTGGGAATCGGACCGCTCACGCGAGCAAGGTATTGACTCGCGACCCACCCGGTCACACTTCCGAATTGCAGCTGGCACCAGGTGTATCCGTTCGCGGATACCGGACCACCGCGCACGGTCCCGCGCTCGCCCTCGGAGAGCGTGCGGATGATCGTGCCGGACGTGGAGGGGGTGGAACGCAGATTCACCGAGGTCGTCGCGCGCGCAATATCACCGTAGCCAAGCGTTCCGCAGGAGCCGACGGTTGGCGTGATCGACGGCGTGCGTGTCACAGTCGGCGTGGTGGTCGTTGTACGTGTGATCGACGGCGTTCTGGTCTGTGTCGCTACGGGTGAGGTCGACGGCGTGCGGGTGACAGTAGCGGTGGGAGCCACTCCGGTCCGTGCCAGATATGGCGCCGCGACCCAGCCAGTTCCGCTCGGCATCTGCACCTGCCACCAGCTCATGCCGTTGGCAGTCTGCGGTCCGCCTAGCACGGGTCCTTGCGAGCCAGATGGCAACACGGTGATCACCGTAGCCTGTGTGCCAGGACCTTCACGCAGATTCACCCGCGCGGTCGTGCGCACCAGGTCGCCGATCGCGATTCCGGAGGCCGGCGTGGTTGCGACGGTGGTGACCGTTGGTGTCGCGGTAAGCGTCGCCACCGAGGTAAGGACCGGTGTCGTGGAGCGCGTGGGTGTCGATGTCACTCCGCCTGACGTGGCCCGTAAGTAGTCGGCGGCAGCCCAACCGGTCCCAAGCGAGGTGGAGATCTGCCACCATGACCGGCCGGTTGCCGTTTGTGGTCCCGCCAACACCGTACCGATCGTGCCAGTGGGCATCACGGCGATAACAGACGCGGTGGTGCCCGGCCCGGATCGCAAGTTCAACAACTGAGTTACACGCACCGTTCCGCCGATAGTGATGTTCCCCGCCGTTTGCGTTGGCGTGCGCGTGGACGTCGGTGAAACAGTCCGCGTAGGTGTGCTGGCAACCGGTTGCTCGGCGAGATAGGTCCCAACCGACCATCCAGTGCCGGACGTCGTCGAGATTTGCCACCAGGTATATCCGTCGGCGCTCTGCGGCCCGCCGAGAATCGTCCCGGTCGTACCTGCGGCAAGCACCGCGATGACGGTACCGGACAGACTCGGCGCCGTGCGGAGATTGAGCGCTTCGGTGACCCGCACCGTCGACCCAATGCCGATCGCCGCGGGAGCCACCTGGGGCTCGTTGGTTGCGGTTGCGCTCGGAGATGCTTCGATGGCAACTTCGCCTGTTGCTGTTTCCGTGGCCGCGATGACTGGCGCCAACAGGCAAAGGAAGGCGCCCGAAAGCAGCCCGGCCGGAGCGCGAAGACCCGCGTCTCCGCCCACCGACCCTCCAAAGGGACGATAGTCGTAGTAGTACGCAGGGCTTTCCAAGACACCAATCGTGTCCGGAACG
Source organism: Thermomicrobiales bacterium (assembly GCA_041390825.1). Classification (NCBI taxonomy): domain Bacteria; kingdom Pseudomonadati; phylum Thermomicrobiota; class Thermomicrobia; order Thermomicrobiales; species Thermomicrobiales bacterium. The sequence goes on along the minus strand of JAWKPF010000009.1, from coordinate 36,237 downwards.
ATGGCGCCGAGCACGGTGCCTCCCGCCAACGCATCCCAGCTAAAGGTCGGCGGATCTGTCGCATAGTCGACGAAGAGGTTGCCGCCCGCTGCGCCGTCGAGAGCGCTCCAGGTGACATCCGTCAGCAGATCGACCCAAAGGCCCATGCTTGTCGCATCGATCGATGAGCAGGGATCGATGCCATCGAACACATCGACGGTGTCGATGGCAATGAGCGTCGGAGTCACGAGTGACAGCGGCGCAACCGGCGCCTCGGTCTCGACGGGGACATCTTCCGGGGGTGAGTAGGTCGGTTCGACTGGCGCGACTGGCGAGCCGTCAGCCGTCTGCGCGGCAACCGGCATGACATGCGTGCTGCCCGAAGCAACGAGCGCGATCAGCAAGACCGCCAACGCCAATCGGCGCACGAACGCTGTGAACGTTTCCAGTCGCATCTCACTCTTCCCCGGCGAGCACGTGAGCGGCATGACGCTCAGTGCGGGATCCTCCCAGCCATTTCAACGAATTCTGGAACGATCGAATCATACACGGCCAGCGGTCACAGGCCGTGTGAGTGGTCAATCGATGGGCTTCAGGTTGGCGACGATCTCGGCACGATGCGGCTCGAGGAAGGGCGCGAGCACGACCTTCTCGCCAAGCGACTCCAGGTCTTCATCGACACCGAATCCGGGACCGTCGGTCGCGATCTCGAAGAGCACTCCTCCCGGTTCACGGAAGTAGAGACTCTTGAACCAATAACGATCGACTCGACCGCTGTTCGGCACGCGCATCTCGAGCAACCGGTTCGCCCAGGCATCGTAGTCGGCATCGGCGGAGCGGAACGCCACATGATGCACCCCTCCGGCGCCCTGTCCCGCCACCTGCATGCCTGGCTGCACGGCCACGTGCAGCTCGGATCCCGCGCCGCCAGGACCCATCTCATAGACATGAACGGTGTCGTTCGGGCTATCCGGCACGGGATAGGTGCGCACGGGCCGCATGCCCAACACCTGCTGCAGAAGAAGATCGGTCGCCGCCAGATCGGGGATCGACATGGTGATCGGTCCCAGGCCGCGAATCTGGTTCTGCGAGGGGACGGGGCTTCGATCCCACGGATGCGGCTCGCCGGCGCCGGAATCATCGATCAAGGCAAGTCGCTGGCCCTCGGGATCCTCGAAATCGAGCGTCAATCGGCCGTCGCGAACGGTGGGGATGTCGTGCGTGACGCCCATCTGCTGGAACCGCTCGGTCCAATAGTCGAATCCGTTCGACCCGTCGACGCGCAACGCGGTGCGGGTGATCGAACGTCCACCGCGACGCTCGCGTGGCACCGGCCAGTCGAAAAAGGTCACGTCCGTTCCTGGGCTGCCCAATGCGTCCGCGTAGAACAAATGGTAGGCAGAAACGTCGTCCTGGTTGACGCTCCGTTTCACCAGACGCATACCAAGGGTTTCCGTGAAGAATTGCTTGTTCTCACGAATCTGCGCCGAAATCGCCGTGAGATGGTGAATGCCAAGGAGTTCCATACTGCCTCCCGCGAAGCGTTTCGTCGAGATCGATCCACTAGATGCAATGGTAGGCGGCAAACCGCTCGCTTCCCAATCCGCGGAATGCGCGGAGATTGCTATCCTGTCGCATTCGACCGTCGTTTGGCGAACTCAGCTTCAACGTAGACGTCCAGGAGGTTCGAAGATGGCGACACTACTCTTTCGAATGAAATTGGTTCCGCTTCTCGTCCTGGCACTGGTGAGCCCGCTGGGCTGGGTGTCGGTGAACGCTGACGCAACGCCCGTCTCATCGCCAATGGCAAGTCCAACTGCCGTCGAGGATTGGCCAACCTGGATTGCCATGGGTCCAAGCGATACGATCATTGCGCGGGCGGTGCGGTCATCGACCTGTCCCCAGATCACCGTCGACGGGTCGACCGGTTCGATGGACATTCGGGCGCTGCCGGTCGAGGGCCATCCCAACGTGGTTTGTGAATCGACCGTCCCAGCCGGATCGACCCAGGTCTCGATCGATGGCCAACTCATGCCATTGCCGGTCGATGACCCGCAGCGGATTGCCGTCCTGGGAGACACGGGCTGCCGGCTCAAGGCTCCGGAGCATTTCCAGGCGTGCAACGACCCTGCTCAGTGGCCTTTCGCGCGTGTCGCTTCCGAGGCGGCAGAATGGGATCCCGATCTGGTCATCCATGTCGGTGACTACATCTATCGCGAGGCTCCCTGTCCATCGGACAATGCTGGCTGCGCTGGAAGCCCCTATGGCGACAGCTGGTCGACCTGGAGCGCGGATTTTTTCGAGCCCGCGGGATCGTTGCTCGATGCGGCGCCCTGGATTTTCGTGCGTGGCAACCACGAGGATTGCAGCCGGGAGGGCAATGGGTGGTTCCGCTACCTCGACCCAATGCCGCTTCCCGAGACCTGCCAGCCAATCACGCAGCCGTATGCGCTTTCGATCGGCGATGTGCAAGCCGTTGTGCTCGATGTCGCGTCGGCTCAGGATACGAACCCGACTCCAGACGTGACAGACGCTTTCAAGCCGATCTTCGAGCGTGCGTTGGACCTCGCCAAGGACAAACCAACCTGGCTCCTGACCCACCGGCCCATGTGGTCGATGGGAGCGACCAGCTCGGGCGCGCCGACAGAATGGTCGACGGCCACCTACGACCAGACGGGATTTTCGCAACAGTCGTCCGCGTTCGACCTCGTGATTGCCGGTCACGTCCATATGACGCAGCTCGTCTGGTTCACACCTGAGTCGCAACGCGCCCCGCAGCTCGTTGCCGGCGGTGGCGGTACGGAGCTCGATAACTTTCCGAGCGGAACGTTCGATGGTGCGACACTTGGCGATCCGGAGCTCGAACACGGTTGGCGGTGGCGAGACTTTGGATTCATGACGATCCAGCCGGTCGATACAGGGTATGTCACCGGTGTGCGGTTGCTGGACGGAACCTCGCCCGCAACCTGCCTATCTGTCGGCCCGGAACTCACCTGCTTGCCTGGTTGAGTCCGACTACGATTCCCTCCAACGATCGATCCGCACCAAGTCGAAGGAGACGAGCGCATGGCGAACGCCAGGGTGGGAATCATTGGATCGGGCTGGTGGGCGACACATGCGCATCTTCCGAGCCTGACAACGTACGCCGACGCCGAGGTAGTCGGCCTGGCTGATCTCGATGGCGAACGAGCGCGCATCACAGCCGATGCGTTTGGCGTGCCGAACGCATTCTCTGACCACATGGAACTGCTGGCGCTGGAACCCGACGCCGTCATCGTCGTCACCCCGCACCACACCCACTACCGGCTGGTGAAGGATGCGCTGCTCGCCGGCGCCGATGTGATGGTCGAAAAACCGATGGTGCTCGACCCGGTCGAAGCGCGCGAGTTGGTCGACCTGGCTGCCAGCCAGGAACTGCACTTGCACATCGGCTATCCGTTCCCATTCACACGCCATTCCCAACTGCTGCGGAGCATGATTCAGGCCGGAGAGCTGGGCGACATCCTGCTCACGTCCACCAACTTTGCCACCATCGTGCACGACTTCTACCAGGGCAACACCGACATCTTCGGCGAGATTCACGAAGGGGCGCTCTGGGCTCCGGGAACCGAAACGTACAGCAAGGTCGCCAAAGGGGGCGGCCAGCTCTATACCCAGGTCACGCATGCCTCCTCGCATGTCTTTTTCCTGACTGGATTGCGACCAGCGAAGGTGGCCGCCTTTCAGGGATCACGCGATACCGAAGTCGACGAGTGGGACGCGATTTCGTTCCAAACGGAGACTGGATCGGCGGGAACGGTCGCAAGCACCGGTTCAGTGGGCCGCGGTTCGCCGACAGTCGAAGGGAGCGCCATCTTCGGCACGAAGGGGCACGCCCAGATCGACATTCGCAACGGGCTGCTCGACATCACGCTTTACGACGGCCGAACGATTGTCGAACCGCCGCTGGAAGCGCATGAGATCTATCCGCTCCAGGCAACTTCTCGACAGCTCGTCGATACCTTCCTGGGCCGCAGTCCGGCCGTCGCGCCTGGAGAACTGGGCGCGCTCACCGTGGAGTTTTTGGATGCCGCCAAGCGATCGGCGCAAAGCGGCCAAATCGTGGAGATGTAGGAACGATGCGACGTGCTTTCAGGATGCGGCTCAAACCAGGCTGCGAGGCGATCTACAAGAAGAAGCACGAGGCGGTCTGGCCAGGCGTCGAGGCTGCGCTGTTGCGCGATGGCGTGACCTCGTTTTCTATCTACCGCAGCGGACTCGATCTCTTCGCGTACATCGAATCGACGCAGCCGGGCCGCGATCCGAGCGAAGCAGATCAGATCACCCGCGACTGGTGGCTCATGATGGAGCCGTATATGGAATACAACGACGACCATACCCCCAAGACCTGGGACCTGGATGAGATGTACCACCTGGAGGCGGAGCAAGAATGACCCGGCGCGACGATCGCATAGCTGAGATTCGCGCGTCCATACCCTCAGAGACCGTCAGCGGCTACTTCGAGAAGACGCCGGGCCACTGGATCATCGATTCGGTGATCGCCAACCCGATGTCGGTCTATCCGGAGTATCACGCTCGCCGTTCGAGCTGGGGCTCCAAGGCAAACGGCACAGTTGTCGTCGAACTGGCAACTGAATCGGGTCTGGTGGGAATCGGTCTGAGCCAAGGCGGCATTCCCGCCGCGCGCATCATCATCGATCACCTCTCCCGTTTCCTGCTCGGATCCGACCCGCGCGACACCGAGCGTCTCTGGGATCAGATGTTCCGCGCCACGCTCCCCTATGGCCGCAAGGGACTGCCGATCTGCGCCATCAGCGCGGTGGACATTGCCCTGTGGGATCTTTGCGGGAAGATTCGCGACGAACCGGTCTACAAGCTGCTCGGCGGGGAGACAAAGAAGGAGATCCCCTGCTACGTCACCGGCCCACAGCCGCTGGCAGCAAAGGAACTCGGCTTCTTCGGAGGCAAGATGCCGTTGCCACATGGACCTGCTGACGGTATCGAAGGGCTGAACGCCAACGTCGAAATGGTTGCGAAAGCGCGAGAGCAGGTTGGCCCGGATTTCGACCTGATGCTCGACTGCTACATGGCGCTGGACGTCCCATATACGATCGACCTCGCCAACGCGGTGCGTCCCTATCGAGTCCGGTGGATCGAGGAAGCCCTGCCTCCGGACGACTACGATGGCCACGCCCGCATCAAGGCTGCGTGCCCCTGGCAGCGATTCTCCACCGGGGAGCATGAATACACCCGCTACGGATTCCGCGAACTGATCAATCGATCGAATCTCGATATCCTGCAACCCGACCTCGGCTGGGTCGGCGGGATCACAGAAGCGAAGAAGATCGCCGCCATGGCGCAGGCGTACGACCTGCCGGTGATTCCGCATGGCAGCGGTGTGTTCTCGACCCATTTCCAGATGGCCTCGGCGAATGGGCCGTTCCAGGAAGTGCTCGCCATGAGTCCGACCGGGGACCAGATCGTCCCGATCTGGAACGGGCTCATCGAAGGCGATCCGCTTCCCGAGAACGGTGTCGTGCGGCCGCCCGATCTCCCGGGCTGGGGTATTTCGCTCGGCAAAGGCAAGACCACGCTGGTCGATTCCATCGCAGTCTGATCTGAAAAATGGGCGCCAAAGCAGCTCCGCAGGGCGCCCGTCTCCACCAGATCGACCGGCTCTCCGCCCGCAGGTAACGATCCCCGCTCCAGCCAATCGTCGCTTTCCGCCGCGCCATCGCCTGGCTGGAAATTCCGCGCCGCAACCAATTCCGCAGTCTGGGCATGACCCCAAAGATGACTCGCGGTCAATCGCGCTTGACTCCCCCCACGAACACTTGTACTATACGTACATAGCCGAAACGCGCCGGACACTGTACGAACACACATCGTCCCAACCCGATCGGAGTGCCCCGGTCCATGTGTCGTAGCATCAAGCCGCTCTTCAATTTCGATCCTCCCGCCACAGACGAAGAGGTCCATGCGGCCGCGTTGCAGTTCGTTCGCAAGCTCAGCGGCATGACCAAGCCATCGGCCACGAATCAGGCTGCGTTCGACCAGGCAGTCGATGACATTGCCGTGGTCACCAGGCGGCTCATCGATTCACTCCAGACCACGGCGCACCCGAAAGACCGCGAGATCGAAGCCGAACGCGCCCGCGCCCGATCGATGTCCCGCTTTGCCCACCCGTCCGGATGAGGAGGTTCGTCACCGCATGACCGTCGCCACCATCGACGCCAACGAACTCATCTCCCAGATCTATCAGGACGAAAGTCGGAGAGTCTTCGCAACGCTGGTGCGCCTGCTTGGCGACTTCGACCTTGCCGAAGACGCGCTGCAGGACGCCTTTGCCGCAGCCATCACGCAATGGCCGCGCGATGGGATTCCCGACAATCCACGCGCCTGGCTCGTCTCCACCGGTCGCTTCAAATCGATCGACGGCATTCGCAAGCGAGCGCGTTTCGATGCCTCGCTGGCAACGCTCGCCCGCGATCTGGATGAGCGAATGGAGGACGAGTACGACCTGGACGATGCCGACGGAATCGGTGACGACCGCCTCAAGCTGATTTTCACCTGTTGCAATCCGGCGCTCTCCCCCGAGGCGCGTGTCGCGCTGACCCTGCGTGAGGTCTGCGGATTGACGACTGAAGAGATCGCGCGCGCGTTCCTGGTGACACCATCCACTCTTGCGCAACGCATCGTGCGCGCGAAGAACAAAATCCGGGACGCTGGCATTCCCTATCGCGTGCCGGAGCCTGCCGAGCTGAAAGAACGGCTCGACACCGTTCTGCAGGTGATCTATCTCGTTTTTTCCGAAGGGTACTTCGCCTCGTCAGGCGAGATGGCCATTCGCGCCGACCTTACGGGTGAGGCCATCCGCCTCGCCCGCCTGCTCGGACAACTGCTGGACGAACCAGAGATAGACGGACTCCTGGCGCTCATGCTGCTGCATGAGTCACGCCGGGATGCGCGGACAGACAGCGAAGGCAATCTGGTCCTGCTCGACGATCAAAACCGCGCACTCTGGAACCAGGCGCAGATTGCCGAGGGCACTGCTCTGGTGGAACGCGCATTGCGATCGCGCAGATTCGGGACCTACACCATTCAGGCTGCCATCTCGGCCGTGCACGCCACATCGCCGACACCGGCAGACACCGACTGGGTGGAGATCGTCGGTTTGTACGACGTGTTGCTCGCCACCACACCCAGTCCAGTCATCGAACTCAACCGCGCCGTCGCCGTCGCCATGCGCGACGACCCACAGGACGGAGTTGTCCTGATCGATGGCATCTTCGCCGAGGGGAAGCTGCTCGACTACCCACTCGCCTGGTCGACGCATGGAGAACTGCTCCGTCGAAGCGGCGAATTCGAGCGTGCGCTTGTCTCATATCGCAAGGCGCACGATCTGTCGCAACAGGAGCCGGCCCGCCGTTATCTCCAGGAGCAGATCGACGCTTTGCGCATAACGCTCGGAGCCTAGTCCCGCCTGTCGAATTCGTCCCGGCCGGACCGACTATTGGACAGAGTATTGGGGGTCACAGCACGCGGTCTTCGCGTTTTCTTCCGGGAGGGATCGTATGACAGGAGTTCGAGTTCTCGTCGGCACCGTCAAGGGCGCATTCATCTTCGAATCAGATGAGGCCCGCAAGAAATGGAATATCTCCGAACCGCAGTTCCCCGGATGGGAGATGTATCACCTCAAGGGCTCGCCCGTCGATCCAAATCGAATCTACGCCTCGCAATCCAGCAGCTGGTTCGGCCAGACGATGCAGCGTTCGGACGATGGAGGAAAGACCTGGGAAGTTATCAACAACCAGTTCGAATATGCCAACGATCCTGGCACGCATCAGTGGTATGACGGTAGCCAGCATCCCTGGAAGTTCGCGCGCGTCTGGCATCTGGAGCCTTCGCTCAGCGATGCCGATACGGTCTTTGCAGGCGTCGAAGATGCGGCGCTCTTCAAGTCCACCGACGGCGGCCAGTCCTGGAATGAGTTGCCTGGATTGCGTGACATCTCGGGGCCGAAATGGCAACCCGGCGCCGGAGGAATGTGCCTCCACACGATTGTGCTCGATCCGAATGATGAGAACCGCATTGTGGTCGCCATTTCGGCTGCCGGCGCCTTTCGTTCAGATGATGGCGGCCAGACGTGGAAGTCGATCAATCACGGACTCAAGTCAGAATGGGAACTCCCCGACCCGGTGGCCGAGGTCGGCCACTGCGTGCACAACATCACAATGCATCCCAGCAAGCCGGACACGCTCTTCATGCAAAAGCATTGGGACGTCATGCGCAGCGACGACGCGGGAGACAACTGGTTCGAGATCAGCGGCAACCTGCCGAGCGATTTCGGATTCCCGATTTCGGTGCATGCGCACGAGCCGGAGACGATTTATGTCGTGCCCATCCTGAGTGACCAATTCCACTACCCACCCGAAGGCAAGCTCAGGGTCTACCGATCACGGACCGGTGGCAACGAATGGGAAGGACTGACCAAGGGGCTGCCGCAGGAGAACTGCTACGTCAACATCCTGCGCGATGCAATGGCAGTCGATGCCTGCGAATCTGGCGGCGTCTATTTCGGAACCACGGGTGGGCAGGTCTATGTGTCTCCTGATTCCGGTGACACCTGGGAGACAATCGTGCATGACCTCCCGCGCGTGCTCTCGGTAGAAGTGCAGACGCTGGCATGATCCGCGTGCTCCTCCCGGGCCATCTGCGCACGCTGGCGGGAAGTGGCAAAGAGGTCGTGCTCGATGTGCCCGCTCCTGTGACGCAACGATCGGTGCTGGACGCGCTCGAAGCCGCCTACCCAACGCTGCGGGGGACCATTCGCGATCAGCAAACGAAGGAACGGCGCCCGTTGGTGCGCTTCTTTGCCTGCAAGCAAGATCTCTCCCATGAACCGCTCGACATGCCGCTTCCTGAGGAAGTCGTGAGCGGAAGAGAGCCGTATATGATCGTCGGAGCGATGGCTGGAGGTTAGTCTCCAGCCACTCCATTCACAACTCGAGGACCAGAAACCCGATGCGATACATGTTGCTGATCTACGGCCAGGAAGGGATTCAGGACAACGACGAGCGCGAGGCGTGCTTCGTGGAGTCGACCAGGCTGGCGCATGATCTCGCCAAGGAGGGCGTCTTTGTCAGCGCATCTCCGCTTCACTTCGTCGACCGCGCCACCAGCGTGCAGGTGCGGGACGAGAAGCGGCTGGTAACCGATGGCCCGTTCGCCGAGACACGCGAGCAGCTGGGCGGCTATTTCATCGTCGATACGGAGAATCTGGACGATGCGCTGGACATCGCCGCAAGGATTCCGGGCGCGCGTTGGGGCACCGTCGAGGTGCGTCCCATGCTGGATATTCCGGGCCTCCCTGAATAGCGCAGCTCCCCGCTTCCGCCCAGGAGCCATGCAATCTCCGGTCCGCCAAGGCGAGCCGAAGAGAGATCGCCGCTTCTGTCGAACAGCGTGCCAATCGAACGACAATCAGGTACACCAAAGGAGCATTTCGGGAAGGAAACGACCGTGAAGTATCTCTGCATCGCGTTTCAGGACCCGGAGAAACTCGATGCGTATACCGACGCAGAGTTTGGGCAGATCATAGAGCGCGTTCAGCTCTATCTCGAGGAGTTGAACGAACACGGCAACCTTATCGATGCCTCACGACTTCAGGGTCCATCGAGTGGTGCGGTCATTAGGGTTCGTGGCGGTCAGATGTCGATTACAGACGGCCCGTTCATCGAGACGCGCGAGCAAATTGCCGGCTACTACCTCATCGAAGCCAACGATCTGAACGACGCCATTCGGATCGCGGCCAGGAGCCCATCGGCCCATCTCGGAGTGGTCGAAGTCCGTCCACTCAAGGAACTCGGACCGCGCTGAAAATCCGCTCCGTCGCGACTCGATCGGCTCCCTTGCTCCGCGGGTTTGCCAGGAAGCCTGGAATCCCGAATGAGACACCGGCGCGCTTGGCGCCGGTGTCTCATTGCGGTTTCTTCGCCAATCAAGGCTATGCCATCGTCGCCAGCAATTCCTCGAGCCGGTCGTACGACTCATTGGCGCCCGCTTCCATTCCGGACTGCAGCGTACCGTCGCGATCCTCCGCAGGCCAATGTTAGTCGATGCTGCGCGTGCCCACCTCGACTTCAGGTCAACAATCATCGATCTGGTCGAAATGTCCCGGCATCGCTCAACTCGAAAGAGGTCACGACACATGGCGGGTGAACTCCAGGAACTCTTGGAACACGCAGTCCGGTTCCATCCTGTACACGCTGGATAATGCCGCGCCATTCATGACCTCTGCCCGTCGAACGTCGACAGATCGTCGTGAACTGCGCTGCCACGCTCACCTGGCAATCAGGTCAGAGTTCGGTAAAAGCGCCGACCACCAACTCCTTGCAACGCCCGAATGACCACTGCATGGTGATTTCGGTATCGGAAACGATTTCTGCTGGTTGTTCTCTGGGGCTGCTCGTTGAATTCAGTCTTTCTGGCGTTCGATCTCTTCCTGAGTGCCAGGCTCGTGCGATGCCTGAAGCTCCAGCAAGAGGTCATCGAGACGGGCGAACGACTCCTCCCAGATCTCGCGGTACGTTTCGATCCAGCTCCTTGCCTCTTCCAGCGGAGCGGAGGTTTCCAGGCAGCATGGTCGCCACTGGGCATCCTTGCTCCGGCTGATCAGACCCGCCCGCTCCAGCACCTTGAGATGCTTCGAGATGGCCGGCAAGCTGATATCGAATGGTTCCGCGAGCTCATTGACCGTCGCCTCACCTGTCGCCAACCGAGCAAGAATTGCCCGCCTGGTTGAGTCCGCGAGTGCTGCGAAGATCAGATCGAGATGGTCGTCGTTCACGCCTGTAGTTATCCAATCGGTTAATTAACCTATTGGTTTTATACAGCGAGCTGCACGGTCTGTCAACCGGGACAACGCAGTATTCGACAAGTCCAGAGTCGATCGGCGGAATGTGTTTCCAACCAGCCCATCGGCGTGCGCGCGCAAACCGTCAAACTGCTTTACTTCCGGCATTGCTTCGATTGCCCGGGACTGGGGAGGAATGCCGTGAAGATCCTGATTGCCGAATGCCGTCAAGAAGTCTCCAGCTTCAATCCGGTGAATACCGGACTGGGTGATTTCATCATTGGTCGCGGGGACGCGTTTCTCGAGTCCCACCGCGGACGGCGGACGGAAGTCGGAGGAGCGCTCGAAGTCTTCGCTGAGGCGGGAGTCGATGTCGTCGGCAGCTACAGCGCCCAGCTCATCACCTCGGGCGGCATTCTGGCGGCAGATGCCTGGCACACGATGGAATCGGAGTTGCTCGAGCTCGTGCGCGCCAACATCGACGGAGTGGATGGCATCTACGTCGCGCTGCATGGCGCGATGGCGACGACCGACGAGCTCGATCCCGAGGGCTATCTGCTCCAGGAGATCCGCAAGATCGCCGGCTCCGAAATACCGATCGTTGCGTCGCTCGATCTGCACGGCATTTTGACCAACCGGATGCTGGAAAACGCGAATGCCTTTTCCGTCTACCACACCTATCCACATGAGGATTTCGATTCCACCGGTCGTCGCGCGGCGCGGTTGCTCCTGAGGATCCTGCAGGAGGGCGCAGGCCAGTAACGGCGGTGGTGCGCATCCCGGCGCTCGTTCGAGGGGACGAGCTGATCACGGCATCCGGCAAGATCCGAAAAACCGTCGACCGGTGCGTGCAGCTCGAGAAGTCCGGGCGAAACACTCTCGGCTGCCCGCGTCAGGCAACCGGTATTCACCGATGTGCCGGAGCTCTGCTCGCTCGCGATCGTCACCACGGATGGCGATGCCGACTGCAGCCGCCACGGGCGCTTTCCTCGCCGAAACGTTCACCGGACGACCGCTGCCGTGCAGCAAAGCCATACACCATTGACGAAGCGCTCGACATGGCAACCGGTGTGCAGGGGACAACAGTGCTGATCGATGCCGCCGACGCAACCAGTTCCGGCGCCTCGGGCGATTCGAACGCCATTCTGGCGGCGGTGCTGAAGCGAGATTTCCCCGGTCGCGGACTCTTTCCTATCGTCGATGCACCCGCGGTGCAAGCTGCCTTCGCCGCCGGCGTGGGCTGTGATCTCGAGCCTGCTCGGAGGCACCCTCGATCCCGATCGATTTCCGCCGGTGACAGTCACCGCGCGAGTGAAGCTTCTGTCTGGCAGCCAGATTCGCTACGAATCCGCATGGCTTCGGTCCGGCCGATGCGGGTTTGACCGCGGTGCTGGAGGTGGAACAGCATGTGGTGGTCGTGACCAGCCGTCAGGTGAGCCATTTCGACCGGTCGCTCTTCCTCGCGCATGGCCAGAATCCGCAAGACTTCGATATCGTCGTGCAGAAATTAGCTATTTGCCTACTGCCTTCCGGGATTGGGCGGCGCAACTGATCGGCGTGGATGCGCCCGGTTCCACCAGCGCGAACCTGCCCTATCTGGGCCACACGATCTGCCGCCGACCGATGTATCCACTGGAGCTCGATACGGTCTTCGAACCACAGGTCGAGCTGTTCGCCCGCTAGACGAGGCAGATGGAAAAAACCATCGATCGAGATCAGCTCGCGGAGGTGATGAGAAGATGGCGGCTAACGCCAGACGGATCTCCCTTCACAACGCATAGCAGCGTCCTGATGCCAGCATTGCGTGACGGCAAGCCGGTGATGCTCAAGCTGACGCCCGAGCCGGATGAGATCAGGGGCGGAGGACTCCTCGAATGGTGGGACGGGCGCGGCGCTGTTCGTGTACTTGCACGAGATGCAGGCGCATTGCTCATGGAGCGGCCGACCGGTACTCGTTCGCTCGTCCGGATGGCGCTCGATGGCCAGGACGAGGCGGCAACCGATATCCTCTGCGCGGTTGCCGCGGAACTTCATCGTCCGAGGAAGCCAACCGCTTCCCCCCCTCGAACCCCTCCAGGCGCTCTTCGATGAACTCTTGTCGTCAGAATCTGACGACCCGCTCATTCGAACCGGCAAGGCAATTGCCGATGAGCTCCTTGCAGATCAGCGCGATCCCGTTCCCCTGCACGGAGATCTCCAGCATTCCAACGTTCTCCACGCGGGAGGCGATCGATGGGTTGCCATCGATCCCAAGGGACAGTTCGGTGAACGCGCCTACGATTTTGTAATCTCTTCCCTGCTTCCGATCGGGACGATTGGAAACGACCCGGCGGTGTTTGCTCGCCGACTGCAGGTCGCAAGCCATGCCGAACTCGACCCTCGACGACTCAGCGCATGGATCGTGGCGTTCTGCGCCCTCTGCCTCGTCTGGGACTACTATCCCCAGGGGCAACTCGGCGGCCGCCGAAGTTGGCGCAGCTGGCAGTCGCCCATCTCGATGAAACGCCTAGTCCTCGGTGCCGGGAATGCGGTTCGGCGACGCCATCTGGAAAAGATCGCTGGAGCTTTCGTTCGAAAAGGTGGTCCGCTCCATCACCTGCGTGATGGCAGCATCGACATCGCCATCATCGTAGAAGGCCTTCTTGAAGGCGCGGTCCATTTCCCACACCGCGCTCGGCCAGGTAGACGTCGAAGGCAGCGGCCGGCTGATCGCAATGTTGTCCAGATAGACCGAGGCGCTTCTTGGCGACTGAGCGTAGCCCAGGAGGGAAGCCGCGCTTCCGCCCTTGAGGAAGGCATCCGACTCGGCCACACGCTTCATCGAGGGCACCGTGCGGCCCGACTCGGCCAGGATCTTCTGACCCTCTTCGCCCATGGCGAACTCGAGGAACTTCCAGGCCCCGTCCTTGCGCGGCGAACCGGACCAAATCCCGATCCCGTCGCTATGTGAGACGTTGGCTGGCACGAGTCCCACCGGCAGCGGAGCGACATCCCACGGCACTTCGGCGTTGTCCCGCAGGTACGCGACGACACGGCGGCTCTGGATCAGCATCGCGGATTGCCCGCGCAAGAAGCGCTGCGTGTCATCCAGCAGCATCCGGTCCGCCTGAGTAGGCGTCGCCCCGATCCCATTCGGGCCAAGATTGGTGATGAATTCGATCCCCGTGCGCGCTTCGGGTGTATCGAGAGTCAACTTGGTCGGCTGGTAGACATCGTCGAAAAGCTCGCCCCCAGCGCCCCAGACTCCCGCCGCGAAGCGATGGATCGTCGGGTCGAACGCGACGCCATGCACCTCGGGAAACCCATCGCCATCTGTATCACGGGTGAGCTTCTCGGCGGCGGCAGTGAATACATCCCAACTCCAGCCGGTGGATGGATCGTCCAACCGAGCGGATTCGAACATCTCGGTGTTGAAGTAGACCACCAGGCTGGATAGATTCTGCGGAATTGCCATCAGCGGCTTGTTCATGGGCCGGAAGAGCGCGAGCGCCTCGGGATAGAAATCCGACTCGCTCAACGATCTGCTGTCCGCCAGCCAGGTGTCGAGCGGCTCCAGCACGCCCCGCGTGTCGTAGACCCCGGCGTCGCGGTAGGTAAAGAGGAAGACGTCGGGTGGATTAGGTCCTGTGAACGAGGACCGCAGCCATTCAGGGTACTTGCTGGCAGGCAACAATCTCCCCAGTGGCGCGACATTCGACGAGGAAATCACCACTGGCTCGATCTTGATCTCGTCCTGCACGTCCTCGAAACGGTCGATCAGTTGCGCATATGCCATTGCCTCAGAAGGGTCGGCAAAGAACGCGAACCGGACTGCATCCGCCCCGAGAGATCCTTCCGGCCGCATCAATGTCGCCAATCCGGCGGCTGGAACTGTTTTGAGCAACGTCCGTCGCTGCAGTTTCGATTGCATGGGATCGTTCATGATGGAGTGCTCCGAAACGAAAAAACGCGTGCGATCGGATGAATGCGCGCCGGCGCACTGTGAACGTCAGCCTGGCGCAAGGTTTCGTCAAGTGTGATCCATTGGCCACGATCCGTCGACAAGCATTGCGCTTCGTTGCTTGCTCAGGCAGACTGAAGACGAGTGAACGACCGCAGGACGACGGACCGCTCGCGTCATGCCCGTGTGTCTCTGGAGGTGAACCTTTGAGCGTTCTACGCATGCGCTTCCATCTTTTCGCCGCAACGCTTCTGCTCCTGGGCGCCAGTCTGGCGCCGCTGGTGGCGCAGCACGCTGATGCCCAGGCGTCGAGCGAGGTCCGCTTCGCCTTCTGGGGTGACCCGGCCGAGGAAGCCGCCTATACGGCGGTGGTGGAGTCGTTCGAAGCAAGCCATCCGGAGATCGATGTCACCATCGACTACACACCCGGTCAGGGAGACTACTACCGCAAGATCGCGTCCGACTTCGCAGCCGGCAATGCGCCCGATGTCTATCTGACCAACTACCGGCAGTTCGGCCAATATGCGGGCGCTGACGGTCTCACCCCAATTCAGTCATTCATCGACGGCAGCCAGGTTATCTCCGAGGATGACTACTACGGGCTCTCGCTCGATGCGTTCCGCTTTGGCGATGCTGGAGCGCTTTATTGCCTGCCGCAGAACATCTCCAGCCTGGTCGTCTATTACAACGAGGACATGTTCGAAGCCAATGGCGTGCCACTTCCCGAAGATGGTTGGTCCTGGGATACCTTCGTCGCTGCCGCGCAAGCGCTGACCCAGGATACGGACGACGATGGGTCCATCGACCAGTTTGGCGTGGTGGTCGAGCCTTCCATGTACCGTATGGTCTCGTTCATCTGGGGTGCGGGCGGTGAAATCGTCGATGACACCAACCACCCGACTACATTGACCATCGATTCTCCCGAGGCGATCGACGGGCTGACCAAGTTCATCAGCCTTGGCGCAAGCGGATACAACGTGGTTCCGACCGAGGAAGAAGTCGCGGCGGAGTCCGACCAGGATCGTTTCATGCGCGGCGGGGCAGCGATGTACATCCAGAGCCGGCGACCTGTTCCGACGCTGCGCGAGATCGAGGGCTTCAGCTGGAATGTCACCTCGCTGCCGGTGCTGAACGAAGCAGCCACGGTCCTGCACAGTGACGCGTTCTGCATGTCGGCGGATACCGCGAATGCCGATGCGGCCTGGACCTTCATCGAGTACGCCGGCAGCGCCGACGGGCAGCTCCTGCTCGCGGAAACGGGACGGACGGTGCCGTCGATGATCGCCGTTTCGGAATCGGACGTCTTCCTGAAGGGCGAACCACTTACCGCCGAGGCCAGCGCAGCAGACGCTTCGCAATCATCGACTTCTGACGAGGACGGAGCGCTTCCACCATCCAACGCGCAGGTCTATCTCGACAACATCGCGATCATGCACCGGCTGCCATCGACATCGACCTGGGTCGAGGTCGAGGATGCCTTCAACGCAGAGTTCGACCGCTCGTTCTACATCGAGGATTTCGATGTCGCGGCGGCTGCGGCGGCGGCCATCGAGAGCAGCAAGGACGCGTTCGCCCGCGCCGAAGGCTAACTGCTGGCCATTCAGGTCTGAATCCAGGGGTCTGGGGCAGCGGCATTCGTCGCAGCTCCGGACACCGGCTACCGAATTTCCCGAAGCTCCCGCATGAAGACTCGTTGCGCGAGCACGAAGACAACCACCACCGGAACAATCGTGAGCACGGACCCTGCCATGATGATTGGCCAGTTGGTGTTCTCGAGACTGTAGAGCATGCGCAGCCCAAGCGACGCGGTGAACTTGTCTGCCGTGCGCATCAGCAGCAGCGGTTCGACGAAGCTGTTCCAGTAGTGCACGAACGCGAGCACGCCAACGGTCACGATCGCGAACTTCACCTGCGGCAGACCGATCCCGGCCCAGATGCGATAGGCTCCGGCGCCATCCAGTCTGGCTGCGTCATAGACCTCCTTTGGGATCGTGGAAAACGCCCAGAGGAAGAGCAGCACAAAAAACGGCGACGTGCCCATCAGCGCAGGGACCATCAGGGCGGTCCGCTTGTTCATCAATCCCGCTTCCTTGAACAGGAGAAAACGCGGAATCCAGATTGCCGTGAGTGGCACCATCAAACAGAGCACCGAGAGTCCCACCAACCGAGCACGCAACCGATGCGGCAACTGCGACATCGCAAACCCCGCAAGTGAGGCGAAGAGGATGGTGACGGGAACCGCCACTCCGGCAACGATCAACGAGTTGAGCGCGAATCTGCCGCCGTCCACCACTTCGAAGACGGTGCGGAAATTGCTCCAGATCGCCGGTGAAGGGAGCCATTCGATCTCCCGGGGCAACGGTCGTCCCGTTTCGCGCAGTGAGGTCACCACAGCCCAGTAAAGCGGGAGCAGGAAGACAACGCACACCAGAGCCGTCAGCGCGGTCCACGCCAATGAGCGCAGCGTTCTCCTATCCATGCCGTCCCAACCCGTCATGCCAGCGATAGGTCAAGCGATACTGGAGAAACAGGATCGTTCCGGTAATGGCGTACATCGCCACGGTCATCGAGGCCGCGTAACCGAATCGGAGATACATGAACGCCGTGTTGTAGATGTACATCGGGAGGTACATGGTGGCGTAATCCGGACCACCGCCCTTTCCGACGATCAACGCGGGAACGAAGTTCGCCTGGAAGCTGAAGATCGTGTCCCGGAAGAGGAGTATGAGCAGCGCCGGAGCGATGACTGGCAGAATCACGCTCCGGAAGGTGCTCCAGGCGCCGCCTCCGTCGACGGCAGCTTGATCCGGAAGGTCGGGATCGACACTACCCAGCGCGGCCAAGCAGACGATGAATCCTTCGCCCAGCTGCCAGACCATCATGAGGACGATGCCGAACCTGGCGGTGACCGGATCCACCATCCAGTCCGGACCATCGATCCCAAACGCTCCCAGCATCAGATTCAGCGGGCCATAGAGCGGATTGAGAATCCAGAGCCAGATGAGCGCCCAGGCCAAATCGGGCATGACCGTCGGTAAATAGACGATGGCCCGGCCGATCAGCGACTCACGGCTCGGGCGTTGCAGCAATCGCGCGAACGCAAGCGCCCCGACCAGACGCAACGGCACGGCCAGAACGATATAAAGCAGCGAGTTGAAAACCGCAATGCGAAAAACATGATCGTGCGGGAGCCGGCGGAAGTTTTCCAGCCCTGCCCAGGCTGGTGGCTGGATCGCGTTGTAATCCGTGAGTGAGAGCGCAAACCCCGCCAGCCCAGGGCCGAGAACCAGGAGTACGAGTCCGGCAAGGTATGGGAACAACATGACGCCGTGGGCAACATGCTGCGAGTTTCGTTGCCACCAGCGCGCTGGCATCATGCGGGCTTTCCGGCGACCAAGCTCATCGCGCAGCTCACCTTGCTCGTTCAGATGAGACCGGCATCGTTGCTCGCAAGCCTAGCAGACCCGTCTCAGTGCGTATTGGATCCCGTGCGTGCCGATTCGCCAATTCGCCCGGAAATGACAATGGTCGTCACCAGGACAGCGCAAGCACCCAGCGCCAGCAGCTCGAATCCACGCGGCACGGCAACGTCGTCCATGCTGGTCGCAGAGATGATGGCGCCCCCGATCCCCGTCCCGAGCGCGATCCCCAGCGTGTTTCCAAGTTGTCCCGCGGAAATCGTCGCGCCCTCGCTGCCTTCCGGAGCGTCGTCGAGCACGGCGAGCATGAGTGTGGAGAAGGCCAGACCCATGCCCAAACCAGCAATCGCCCATGTGCCGAGAATGAGCAGGACGGGAACCTGAGTCACGATGACACCGAGCGTCAAGACGATCCCAACGGCAAGCAGTGCCAAACCGATGCGTAACAGAAGCGTGCGCGAGTGGGTCGCGGCCGTCCGATCGACGATCCAGGCGCCACTGGTCCACGTGACAGCGCTAGCCGTGAGCGGGAGACCAGACATCAGCGGCGTCTGGTGACGGATGTCGGTCAACGCCAGGGGGATGAAGAATTCGAACCCGAAGAACCCGAGCGGCAACAGGATGGCGCAGGCAACCGCAGCCGCGATTCCCGGTTTCGCGCGCAACGTGCCGGGCGGACTCAGCCGGCGAAACGCGGGCGTCAGTATCAGCAGCCCGGCCGTGCCCAAGCCTGCCAGGGCGATGAGATTGGAACGCCCCAGGCCCGCCAGCAAGAGCGCGGTACCGGTCGAGAGCAGTACGGCGTCCCGCAGACGGGAGAGATCGCGCGGCCCGCCCGCTGGGTGTTCGACACGACGAAGTGACGGAAAGGTGAGCGCACCGGCAATGAGCGGGAACGGGATCATCCCGAGAAACACCCACCGCCACCCGATCGTCTCCGCGACGAATCCGGCCACCGCCGGCCCCACCAAACCCGGCACGACCCAGGCGGATGACCACAACGCCATCAGGCGGGGGCGGACATCGGAATCGTAGGCGGTTCGCACGGCCGCGTACGCCACGGAAATCAACATGCCGCTCGCGAGGCCCTGCGCTAACCGCCCAAGGATCAGGACAGGCATGGACGGAGCCAGACCACCCACCAGCAGGCCCCCCGCAAACAACCCGATGCCCAGCACGAACGGAAACGCCATTCCTTGCCGGTCGATCTCTGTTCCTGCGACGACGATGCCGATCAGATTGGCCAGGGTGAAGGACGCCAGGATCCAGCCGTAGTAGTGGAGTCCACCGAGGTCGTCGACGGTTTCCGGGAGCACGGTGGCCACCGCAAGCGCTTCGAATGCACCGGCCACGATCGTGATCAGCAACCCTGTGGTGAGCTTGCCAAGCTTCGGACCCCAGATCGATTCTTGTTCGGTCGACGCGACAGCATCGACCGAGGGTTGATTCACCACGACGTTCGTTTCCCCGATGGATCAGCAGAGACGCCCGACTCCCCTCAGGTGGGCAGAGTAGATGCGGTGTCGAACGAAACCCGCCACCGATGCGCCCACTGCCTCGCACGCGATGCAACCGCGCCCGGCGTCGAACTGCTCGAGAGGCGGAGTTCCTATGATGGCCGCTCGACTGGCGGTAGCGCCTGCATGACGGCGGAATGCTTCATCACCAGGCCAGGATTCTCCTGCAAGAGCTGAGTGTATTCGGACTTGAACTGGTTTTCGCCCGGCGATGCCAGCAGGGAACGCGTCTCGGCATAGAGCGTCTCCACTTCTCCCGCAGTGATCGGCTCCTTGCTGGCCACCTTCTCATCGATTTGGACAATGAGGGTGGTCATCGGACCGATCCAGGCAAACGATGGATCAGTCGTTACCAGCCGAAAGAACTCGAACTCGTTCGCCACTGGGCCGACGTTGTGCTCGTAGCGTTTCCGCTCGACGTTGAGCAACTCCTTGTGCAGGTTGAGCAACGCCTCGCGGACCCTGAAAAGCTTGGCGCGCTCGTCAGCTGAGGCACGCGCTGTCATGTCTCGATCCTCACCCATGCCTCGACTCCCCTTTCGACTGTCGAAAGACCGGTAGCCACCGAGGGCTGCACGCGCGCGCGGCGCGTTGCAGCCCAAGTTCCCTGGTGGCTTCTGCCTACAGTTTCTCGCCGACAGCCTTTGCCTCGACAAAGTTCAGCAGATAGTCCGGACCGCCTGCTTTCGAATTGGTGCCACTCAGCTTGACTCCCGCGAAGGGATGGACGCCCATCATGGCTCCAGTCGACTTGCGGTTGAGATAGAGATTGCCAACCTCGAATTCTTCCCGGGCGCGTTCCAGATTGGCGCGGTTTCCGGAATAGACCGATCCGGTCAATCCGTATTCCGAGTCGTTCGCGACCTCGATCGCCTCGTCGAAGGAACCAACCTTCACGATGGTCAATACCGGACCGAAGATCTCTTCACAGGCGATGCGAGCGGAGCGTGGAGCATCCGCGAAGATGGTGGGAGGCACGTAGTACCCCTTGACGTCAGGGACTTCACCCTGGTACACGAGCTTGGCCTCTTTCTTGCCGATGTCGATGTACTTGTTGATCGAGTCGTATTGATTCTTGTCGACCACGGCGCCCATGGAGGCTTCGCCCTCGAGGCCACTGCCAACGGAAACGACTGCTTTCGTGCGCGCGACGACACCATCGACGACTTGATCGTAGACGTCTTCGTGCACCAGCACGCGCGAGCAGGCGGAGCACTTCTGACCCGAGAAACCAAATGCCGAGGTGACGATTCCCTCGACGGCGGCGTCGATGTCGGCCGAGCTATCGACGATGATCGCGTCCTTCCCGCCCATCTCGGCCGTGACCCGCTTGAGCCAGCGCTGTCCTTTCTGGACTTTCGCCGCCTTCTCGAAGATGTGCACGCCGACATCCTTCGAGCCGGTGAATCCGACGAAACGCACCCGCGGATCCTCGACCAACAGGTCGCCGATCTCAGAACCGGATCCGGCGACGAAGTTCACGACACCGCCAGGAACGCCGGCCTCCAACATGATCTCGACCATCTTGTATCCGATGACCGGGGTGTTCGTCGCGGGCTTGATGACCACGGTGTTGCCGACGGCAATCGGTCCCATGGTCATGCCGGTCAGAATGGCGCACGGGAAGTTCCAGGGCGGAATGACGATCCCGACACCGATCGGCTGATAGAAGTAGTCGGTCGCTTC
This sequence comes from Thermomicrobiales bacterium, assembly GCA_041390825.1. Classification (NCBI taxonomy): domain Bacteria; kingdom Pseudomonadati; phylum Thermomicrobiota; class Thermomicrobia; order Thermomicrobiales; species Thermomicrobiales bacterium. The sequence goes on along the minus strand of JAWKPF010000009.1, from coordinate 14,841 downwards.
GTTTGGCAAGTGGGCCAACTCGGCACGCTCGGTCAACTTGACCGCATGAGCCGCGTACCACTCGAGGAAGTCGACCGCTTCGGCCACTTCGCCTTCCGCTTCATCCCATGGCTTGTCCAGCTCATACACCATCCACGCGGCAAGCTCGAAGCGCTTGCGCCGCACGATGGCCGCCATGCGCAGCAAGACGCTGGCGCGACCGACCATGGAAAGCTTCCGCCACTCCTTGAACGCATCCTGGGCAGCGGCAATCGCATCGAGCGCGTCGTCTTTGGACGCCTTTGCCACCTTGCCGACGACCTGGTCGGTATTGCCAGGATTGGTGGATACGATCCAGTTGCCGGTCTCGCGTCGCTCTCCGCCAATGATCAACGGGTATTCGCGGCCGAGTTCCTTGCCAACCTTGGCCAATGCCGCCTGCATGGCGTCACGCACGGCTGGATCGGAAAAATCGGCGGATGGCTCGTTGGTAAACGTAGCCCGAAGCATGAAATGTGTCCTCTCGAGTTGTGCCGGATCGAATCGTTCGCCGAGGAACGAACTATAGTGTCCAATTTAGTCGAAAGTGCCTGATTCCATCGACCCGAGACCGCGGAATCGGGGTGAAGGCGGAGTCGGACGATTCCACGAAGATGGGCGATGCCGAGTCTGAGGTGAGTGCGACGCGCGCTCGGGGCCTACGTCACCTGCAGCCAGAGAGAATGACGAGTGTTCCCCGGTTTCAGGAGCTACCTCGGGGCACATCGCTCAAGGGCGTCAGGAAACCGATCTCGAGACGCCGGCGATCAATGCCCTGGCAGCTGAAAGCTCATCCAGATTGATCGTGTGGTCCATGCCAGGGTAGACACGAAAATCGACTACGCCGCCAAGCTGCGCCAGCACCTGGCCGGTAACCTCGAAGCGCTCGAGCGGAATATGGGGATCGGTGTCGCTGCAGCCGCCAAATATCGGCGTCCCGGCGAGAGAACCAGCGTACTTGCCTGGATCGACTGACTCACCAATCAATCCGCCAGAAAAGACCGCCAAGCCACCATATCGGCGCGGATAGCGCGCGACGAACTCCGAGACGAGACACGCGCCCTGAGAGAACCCGAGCAACACCGCGTTCTCGGCCGGGATGCCGTTATCCTCCAGGTGCTGCAAGAGACCGCCAACCACAGAGATGGCTGAGTCGAGGAACGGCTGGTTTTGCTCGATGGGCATCAGGAAGCTATACGGGTACCACGTATGGCTGGCCGCATCGGGCGCCAACCACGCCACACCCGGGAGATCGATCGCCCGTGCCAGGCCAATGATGTCGGCGGCGTTGGCACCCCGACCGTGAACGGCAATTACCGCGCTGGAAGCGTTCTCCACGCTGGCTCCAGCGCGGAGCACCTGCTGACCCGCATGCGGTCCCACCGGAATCATGCTTGCCTCCCCCTGCTAGCGGCGCGGAGCCGCTATTCCCAAGACTGGAGCGAGGCGATGAAATCGTCCAGCGTTCCGTTGCCGTTGACATTGATACGGAGAATATGCCAGCGGTCGATGGAAGTGTCCAGCGGTTGGGGACCGCCTGAGACATCGAAGGCCATCAAGTAGCCTGCTTCGATGACCGCGTACTGCGTCATGCCAGAGTACGCGCCAAAGGGATACGCAAAACAGGTGATCTCATTGCCCAGAATCTCTTCCAGGAACTCCTTGTTCGCGCTGATTTCATAGAGTTGCTCATCGTAGGAGAGCGTGCTGAGATTCGGGTGGCTCACGGAATGCCCACAAACCTCACCGGCGCGATCCAGGGTGCGGATCTCCGACGGCGTGAGTTGAACGTAGTTCGGCAGAGAAAAGACCCCCTGGAAGCCATAGCGCTCGAGCAGCTCCAGGAAGTACCAATCGGTGAAATTCCCATCGTCGATGGTGATCATCACCGGCTTCTCAGGCAAGGGAATACCGTAGGTCATCCAGGCAATGATCTCGGCACTGGTGACCGATTCGTAGCCGTTCTGCGAGAGCCATGCGAGCTGCTCCTCGAGCTGGCCAGCAGTGACCTGATACTCTGCCCCATTCTCCTGGATGCTGTGATACATCAACACCGGCAAGTCAGGCGGAGTGGAGGAAGGCACAGACGCCAACCGCAGGTAGTCGCCGGCAACCCATCCCTTCTTACCATTGAGATCAGCTTCCAGGAATTCCCCCTGTTGATTGCCAGTGAGGGTCAATCTGGAATTGTCTGGAACGACTTCGACTTTCTGCGAGGTGGACGACGGTTCGGCTCGAAGCACGATCTCCGCGTCGGCGATGACGACCGTACCGGCGACGAGCGGCGACATTCCGGCTGCAACGGCCGCGGACATGATCTCGGTCTGGCGCAGCTCGTCGCCCTCTGGTTCAGGACCGCGATCGACGTAAACCGACCGTACCCAACCCAGCTCGTCGCCGACCTTGATCTTTTCGTACGCCCCGCTGATCTCACCGGTTGCTTCCACCTGCGTGCCCGCATCCACGACGCGCAACGCATCGTGATCGGTGCTGGGTCCAGTTCGCAGGTTGACCGATTCGACCAGCGTCGCCATTCCCTCGGGAAGCAGCTTGCTTTCATCGAAGTTGGCAGCCGCCGCGGGCTCGGTGCGCATTTCCAGCTGGATGAGCTCGGTAGACACCCAGCCGGCATTCTCGCCATAAACCACCGGGTAATACCCTGCTTCAGCATCTCCACTGACGGTCAGGGCAGCCTCAGGCGGAACGATTGCCAGAATCGTGGATGTGGTTACCGGGCCGGTCCGCAGATTGAGGTAGCTGGTGGACATGCCGGCCGTAGCAGCCTGCGCAGCGGGAACACCCAATGCCTCGATCGCGAGGAGAGAGGAGAGCACAAAGCTCCAGGCCAACAGCACACGTCGAAAGACGGAGTGTTGCGGACGGAAGAGCATCATACGGGGGATCGCTTCCAGCGGGTAAAAACTGAAATGCCGATTCGTTCGAATCCGCATTCCTTCGAGTGCTTTCCTTTATCTTCTCACAGGTTTTTCCCGTTTTCCATAGCCTGGGAGTCAACACAACGATTGCTGGGAGCGATTTCCGGAGATTCGCTTCGGTTCGGGTAACCCCACGCTGGCATCGTACGTTACTGATGTATCGAACGTACGATGTTGCGTGCTACAATGTACGTACACATTGCATGCGCGACTCGCGGTCGATGTGTCGATCGAACGTCTCCAGTCGATTCCGGCTACGTTGCAGCGCCGGGGAAACTCGACTGGTCGTGGCGTCACAGTGCGGCTTCGGCCGTTGGGGGTCAAGAGATGGTTTTTCGCAAGGACCGAGCGGGAGATTCCTTCCAGCGGCAGATCAGCGCGCTCCGGCAGCAATTGGGCAGCGGCGAGTTCGATGAGGTCGAGGAGGAGATCATTGTCGACACGCCCGGCGGTGTGGAGGCTGCCTACGTTTCGGCGCGGAACTATGAGGCTCCGTCGCAGTACGAGCGAGAGCGCTACGCCTATCAGCAACCCGTCACCGAGATCGTGGAAACCGTTCCGACGAACGATCCCCCTATTCCTTCTCTGCCTGCTGTCGATGGCCAGACGACCGTGTTGAGCCCGAATGCTTCCTGGAAGGGCGAGATCGTTGCCGAGGGCTCTATGCACATTCTCGGCACGTTCGAGGGCAACATCCGCGTGCGAGACGATCTCTTCATCCTCGATGACGCAAACGTCGACGCCACGATCGCAGCCGGAACCGTGACGGTTTCGGGCAAATACAGCGGCGCCCTGAACTGCAGCACACGTCTCGAGGTGCTTCCGACTGGGCGCGTTCGTGGAGAGATCTACGCGCCTGCGCTGGTCGTGCACCATGGCGCAATCATCAACGGAAATGTCCGCATGACCCAATCCAGTAGCGCCGAACAGCCGATCCCCGCGGCGGTCCACCGGCGCAGCCATCGCGGCACAGCCTAGCGATGCAGTTCGTTCACCAGAAAGTCACCACCACGTCGCAACCGACCGGGGGAGTTAATTGAGATGTCGTTTCGCTCTTCGGTGCTCGATCCCAATCAGGCACAGTCCGGATTTGGCGACCAGGACTCGTTCAGTGTCATCGACCGGTTCTCCCGGTTCGATGGCGACTTTGTCGCCGAGCGAGATCTGCGGGTCGAAGGCAATGTGAAGGGTTCGATCGAGTGCCATGGCACGCTCTACGTGGCCGAAGGAGCCATCGTCGCGGCCAAGGTGACTGCGGAGAACATCACCGTCGCTGGCGATCTTTCCGGCGAGACGCGTTGCCGCGGCAAGTTGCACCTGCTCCCCACCGGGCGTGTACGCGGCCGAGTCAGCACCGCGGGACTGGTCATCACCGAGGGGGCAATCTACGAGGGCGAACTTGCAATGGCGGACGACGCTCAAGCCATTGCGGCGCCCCAACGACCGACGGTGGTGCCGGCGCAAACCAGCACGCCGCAACCGGAGACGACTCCAGACGAACCAGCTGTCGCGCCCAGCACCTTCATTCGCCGGCTGGGTGGCCCCGAGACTCCATGGGACCCCGATCAGGACACAGATTCGAGCGATTCATAGCGCCACCCATCAAGGGTCCGGCAGAATTCGGCCGAGCACAGGATTGTAGGTTCCCACCGTACAATCCTGACGTTCCAACCGATCAACTCGTCAGAATGCCGTGCTATACTCGCGGCGTCGGGAACGCTTGCTCAGTGCGCGGTTTCGCACGCACGGATCAGGCGCCTCGATTGATTCGCAGTTTCATGCTTGCCACGACGTTGGAGAATTCGACCGCAGCCGAGCGTCCCGCATTGGCTCGCAATGGATGACCGAATCTGTGGAACTTGCCGGCATTTCGAGTGGGCGACACAAACGGGGTGCGGCTGGTGCCGCAACCCACGCCTCTACACTGCCGGTCAGAGCCAGCCTGTCTCCGAGTTCGAGCTCTCTTGCGCTTCACGGCAAGGCGACTTCTGGGAAGCCAGTGACGATGATTTTGCCGCCCGTCCAATGGACGCGGCGGAACCGGAGTCAACGGTCGACCGTTCATTGGAGTACGATCAGCATGAGGTTCTGTCGGGAGGTAGTCAGATGAGAGGCTCCAGCGCGGATCAGCCACGTCCGTCCGACGACCCAATGTACCCGCAATCGTCCGACGCTCCCCCACCCCGCAGCAGTCGCAGCGCTGGATCGTCCGGCGGCGGCGATCGCCCGAGCAGTTATCAAACCGAAGAGCGCTATTGGACCGATTACTTGCGAATCGCGTTGCCGATTGCAGGCCTGCTGCTATTGCTCAGCGTTTTCTGGTACTGGGCGAGCTCGTTCATCGGTGATGACGACAGCGGCACACAGACACCGGTGGTGGCAGTCAATGTCACACCGCAAGATCAGCCGACCTTCACTCCAACCCTGGCCGATGCGATCCAACTGACGCCAGTGAACCCAACCGCCACCTCGGCGGTGCCTGCCGAGCCGACCCAGCCACCGGCGCAGCCCACGCAGGCCCCGGCTGAGCCCACCCAGGCCCAGGCCGAGCCGACGACCGCAACAACGACCGGCGCGTTCAACGAAGGCGATCTTGTGGTCGTCAATGACAACGACGTCAATATGCGGGCCGATGCATCGACCTCCGCCGACATCGTCGACACCCTATCTCAGGGCGCGGAGCTCCGTGTTCTCAGCGGAACCCCAACAGAAGCCGAGGGATATACCTGGTGGAACGTCAGCGATGATGCGCTGGGCGTCACCGGTTGGGTTGCAGGGGACTTCCTCGAGAAGTAGCTGATTCGAATCAGCCCAGAGCGCATATTCAACGGCCCGCCGAACGCGGGCCGCTTTCGTTTCTTCCCTATTCCCGCATGCTTCGCTGCTTCGGTCGGCATGCGCGACACGCGTTATACTTTCAGGCGGCCCGGCAGTTGCCGGGTCTTTATCTGGCAGGCGTCAGGATTCAGTCCGGCGTGCCGGCATCGAACGGGGGTGCCGGTCCGGGTTGGAGATGAGTGGCGTCGGTGACCCAACGATTTCAAAGGAGGACCCCGTGGTAGCTTCTCTCCCAGATACGCCCGATAAGGTGATGCAGCAGATGCTGCAGGCGGGCGTTCACTTCGGACACCAGGCCAAGCGCTGGAACCCGAAGATGAAGCCGTACATTCACTCGCAGCGCAACGGCATCCATGTCATCGACCTGGATCAAACCCTCGGGTTCCTCGGCACTGCGCTCGAGTTTGTCAAAGAGACCACCGCAAATGGCGGCAAGATTCTCTTTGTCGGCACCAAGAAGCAGGCGCAAGAGGTCATTGCGCTCGAAGCGGCCCGCTCGAACCAGTACTACATCAATCGGCGCTGGCTGGGCGGCACACTGACCAACTTCACCACCATCCGCGGCCGACTGAAGCTGATGAAGGACATCGAGCGCCAGGAAGAGCGCGGCGATCTGGAGCTTCTGCCCAAGCAGGAAGCCGCCAATCTGCGCGGTGAGCTCGAGCGATTGCAGCGGACCCTTGGCGGCATGCGCGACATGACCCAGCTGCCGGCGGCGCTCTTCGTGATCGACCCCAAGCGTGAACACCTCGCCATGGCGGAAGCCCAGAAGCTCAAGATTCCCGTCATCGCGATTACCGACACGAACGCGAACCCGGATCAGGTCGACTACATCATCCCCGGCAACGACGACGCCATTCGCGCCGTTCGCCTGCTGACCGGAATGATCGCCGACGCGGCGATTCAAGGCTCGATGATGAATCAGGCCTATCGTGCCGACGAAGCGTACGCCGCCGAAGCCGAGCTGGCCGATGAGCCGGGCGTGCTCGATGCGGATCTCTTCGTCGCAGGTGACGTCGAAGACGCGGTCGACGACGCGGTCGAAGACTTCACTTCCTAGCGATTCTGCTGTCCAGGGTCCGGGAGCCAGTGTCCAGTGCTGGCTCCCGGATGCTGCTGGACACTGGACCCTGATCACTGGACCACGAAAAGAATGAGAGAGGAATGAGCGCAACAACGATTAGTGCGGCCCAGGTAAAGGAGCTGCGCGATTTGACCGGCGCGGGCATCATGGAATGCAAGCGCGCCCTCACCGAGACCGGTGGCGACATCAAGAAGGCCGAAGCCATCATCGTCCAGCAGGGGCTGGCCAAGGCAGACAAGAAGTCCGGCCGCAATGCCAGCGAAGGCGTAATCGAGCCATATATCCACGGTGGCCGCATTGGCTCGCTGGTCGAGATCAACTGCGAGACCGACTTCGTCGCTCGCACCGATGATTTCAAGACGCTTGCGCACGACATTGCGATGCAGGTCGCCGCGATGAACCCGCGCTTCGTTACTGAAGACGAGATCAGCGACGCGGAATGGGCACAGCTGGAGGAAGAATTCGGCAGCCGGAAGAACGCGGTTGCCGCGGTCGTGCTCGTCGAGCAGCCATTCATCAAGGATGCCAAGGTCAAGATCGGTGATCTTGTCCGCGCGCAGATCGGCAAACTGGGCGAGAACATTGTCATTCGCCGCTTCGCCCGCTTCGAGGTCGGCGCCGATCTTCCAGCCGCGAGCGAAACCGAGTAACCCACGCCAACCACCCGGGAAGGGGTTGGGCCAACAGCGCATCGCCGCAAAGGAGCAACGCACATGAGTGAACAACATGCGCGAGTGTTGCTGAAGCTCAGCGGCGAAGCGCTGATGGGCGACGGACACTCCGGCATCGATCCAGCGGTCGTGCGGTCGCTGGCGCAGCAAATCAAGAAAGTTGCCGACAAGCAGGTGCAGGTGGCCGTCGTCATCGGCGGCGGCAACATTTGGCGGGGAATCTCCGCCAGCACCACAGGCATGGATCGTTCCACGGCTGACTATATGGGGATGGTCGCCACGGTGTTGAACGGTCTAGCGCTCCAGGAAGCATCTGAGCGCGCTGGGGTGCCAACCCGGGTTATGACCGCCATCGAAATGCACGAGGTGGCCGAACCCTACATCCGGCGGCGCGCCATTCGACACATGGAAAAAGGGCGCGTCGTCATTCTGGCAGCCGGTACCGGCAACCCCTATTTCACCACGGACACTGCCGCGGCCTTGCGCGCGCTCGAACTGAACTGCGACATCCTGCTCATGGCCAAAAACGGGATCGATGGGGTGTACGATTCCGATCCCCGCGTCAATCCGAATGCGCGGCGCTATGAGCGAGTCTCCCACCAGGAAGCGATCGAGAAGAACCTGCGCGTGATGGATGCCGCTGCGCTGTCGCTCTGCCGGGAAAACAATGTGCCGATCCTGGTTTTCGATATCCGCGATGACAACGCCATCGAGCGGGCGGTCTCCGGAGACCACGTAGGCACCCTCGTGACCGCCGGTGAATCACGTTTCGCCACGGACTGATTCATCGTCGAGCCCGGTTGCGGGTAGAATCGACCCAACAGAAGGGGCTTCAAGATGATCAATGACACGCTCGCCGATGCCGAGAGTCGGATGGCCAAGTCGCTCGAAGCGCTGCACCGCGATCTGAATACGATCCGCACCGGCCGCGCATCCCCCGCGTTGCTCGACCGCATTTCGGTCGACTACTACGGCACCCCAACACCACTCAACCAGATGGCGAACATTTCCGCGCCAGAAGCGCGCCTGCTCGTCATCCAACCGTGGGACAAAGGCGTGATTCCTGACATCGAGCGCGCGCTCCAGAAATCGGATATCGGCATCACCCCGTCGAATGACGGCGTTGTCATCCGGTTGGCGATCCCGCAACTCACCGAAGACCGGCGCAAACAGCTCGTCAAGCAGGTGCACACGCAAGTCGAAGAGTGCAAGGTTGCGATTCGCAATGTGCGGCGCGATTCGATGTCTGACGTGCGCGAACTGATGTCCAGCAAGCTGGTCTCGGAAGACGACGAGCGCCGCGCCGAGCAGAAACTCGACGAACTGACCAAGAAATTCGTCGAGGAAGCGGACAAGATCGGCAAGGTCAAGGAACACGAAGTCCTGGAGGTCTAGGGTCTGTGGCATCGATCCGCGAGCGTCCGGGAGAACTCTCGGAACTCGTTGCTCCAGAGCCAACGCTCAACGTGCCGCAACACGTTGCCATCATCATGGATGGCAACGGTCGCTGGGCGGCGAGTCGCGGGTTGCCTCGCCTGGCAGGTCATGAGCAGGGGACATCCAATATTCGGCGCATCACCGAAGCCGCCGGTCAACTTGGCATCCGCTATCTGACACTCTGGGCATTTTCGACCGAGAACTGGAGCCGTCCGGCCGAGGAAGTCAGTGGGATCGTTCGTATCCTGGGCGAAACCCTCGACCGAGAACTGGATGAGCTGCACCGCCAGGGCGCCCAGCTCCGGCACATCGGCAGTCTGGACGGTCTCCCTGCGCCATTGAGGCAGGCAGTGCTGGACGCAATCGAGCTCACGCGCAACAACGACCGGCTGGTGCTTACGCTCGCATTCGACTACGGGGGACGTCAGGAACTGATCGACGCCATTCGCCGCATGATGGCCGACGGCGTGTCCCCCGAGCTGATCGACGACGAGACCATCGGGCGATACCTTTTCACCAGCGATCTGCCGGATCCCGATCTGATCATCCGCACCTCCGGCGAGTATCGCTTGAGCAACTTCCTGGTCTGGCAATCTGCGTATTCTGAGCTCTATTTCAGCCCGGTGCTTTGGCCCGAGTTTGGGCCGGAGGACCTGGAAGACGCGGTTCGGGATTTCAGCCGACGGGAGCGAAGGTTTGGCAACATCTCCGCTGAGGCGGCGCGTGTGACACGGGAGAGGGCATGAAGACACGATCGATCTCGGCCATTGGAGTGGTGTTGGTTGGCATCATTCCGGCGCTCTTTGGCGGACCTGTCTGGGCGCTCACATTTGCGGCCATCTGCATGATTGCCTTCATCGAGTTTCATGGTCTGGCGAGCAACATCTCGGGCCGCATTCCCAAAGTTGGGCTGATTCTCATTCCGTGTTTCGCGGCTATTCCGTTCACCAACAACGAAGAGCGGTTGGCGATGGGGTTGGTCGCGCTTGCCGTCTTCTTGCCGCTCATGAGCGCCACTCGGCGAAAGAATCTGGCTGGGGCTACGACCGACTGGTCGCTTTCCGCCGCCGGGACCCTCTACCTGGGCGCGGCCGCGTTCGGCGCCGTGGCGTTGCGGCAGATCGATGGCGCCGTTTCCCGAGAGTGGCTGACGAATCTCGATTCCAGTCTCTCGCTTGCCTGGGCGAACCATCCCCGCGGACTCGCCTGGGTCATCACGGTCATCCTCTGCACCTGGCTGGCCGATACGCTTGCCTACATGGCTGGAAGCAAGATCGGCCGGCGCAAGCTCTCCCCTGTCGTTTCTCCGAACAAGACCAAAGAAGGGTTCGGCGCCGGTATGGTGGCGGCCGCTATCACTGGGGTCGTCTGCTTCTGGGGTTTCGGCCTGACACCTCACTGGCTGTGGGGACTGCTTTTCGGCGCCATCATCGCCTGGATCGGGTTGTACGGTGATCTGGCCGAATCGGTCCTCAAACGTGACGCCGGCGTGAAGGACAGCAGCGATCTGATTCCCGGTCATGGCGGCTTCCTCGATCGGATCGATGCGCTCATCTTCACGTTTGTTGCGGGTTGGTTCCTCGCGCTCGCGTTCGACTGCTGGCTCCTATGAGTGAAGCCGATCGAGCCGCTGGCCGGGCGCGCACCGGAGTTGCGCTGATCGGGTCGACCGGTTCGATCGGCACCCAAACACTCGATGTCCTGAGCCAATTTCCGAATCGGTTCGATCTCGTCACCATTGCCGCCGGGAGCAATCTCGAGCTGTTGGCCGATCAGGTCGATCGATTCGCGCCGGTTCTGGCGGTCCATAACGCCCCGCACACCGCGTTACCGCGGCAACGGCCCGGCACGCGGTACGATCGCGGTGAACCAGCACTGATCGAGGCCGTGACGCATCCTGATGTCGATATCGTCATCATCGCGAGTGCGGGACACGCGGCACTCCGGCCAGCGTACGAGGCAATCCTTGCAGGGAAAGCGATCGCCCTGGCGAACAAAGAACTTATCGTTTGCGCAGGGCAGATCATCATGCCACTTGTGCGCGAGCGTGGAGTATCGCTACGTCCGATCGATAGCGAGCACAGCGCCATCTGGCAATCTCTGGGCCAGGCGCGAACGCACGAAATCAGCCGACTGGTGTTGACGGCCTCGGGTGGCCCGTTCCGTGCTACCCCGCTCGACCAGCTCGACTCGATGACGGTGGCCGATGCGCTCAACCATCCCACATGGGCAATGGGAGACAAGATCACCATCGACTCTGCCACGATGGCGAACAAGGGACTGGAGCTGATCGAAGCGCGCTGGTTGTTCGATGTCGAACCAGATCGCATCGAAGCAATGATCCACCCGCAAAGCATCATTCATTCGCTGGTGGAATTCGTCGATGGGAGCCAGATAGCGCAAATGAGCTGGCCGAACATGCGATTGCCGATTCAGCTCGCGCTCACCTACCCTGACCGATTGCCGAGTGTGCACCGCACCCTGAATCTGGCGTCGGTTGGATCATTGGAGTTTGGTCCGCTGGACGATGCGCGCTTCCCTGCATTTCGGTTGGCGCGAGAGGCCATCATGGCCGGTGGGTCGTATCCCACCGCCTACAGCATCGCCGACGAACTGGCCGTGGCGGCGTTCCTCCGCGGCGAAATCCGGTTCACCGATATCGCGCGAGCACTCGCTATCACTTTGGAACGACACGATTCGGTGGATGTTTCGTCGCTCGACAACGTCCTGCAGGCGGTCGACCAGGAGCACATTCGCGCAACCGAGACGCTGCGATCGCTTGCTACAGGCCGTGGGCAATCGCCAGCGCGCTGATCGAGCGAACCCCGCTTCGCCGCAACGTCCGGGCACACTCGGAGAGGGTCGATCCAGTCGTCGCCACATCGTCGATCAACACGACGGCGTCGGGCAGCACGATCCCCGGACGAACAACGAACGCATCGATCAAGTTCATCGAGCGTTCAGCGGCGCTCAGACCGACCTGCGTACGAGTTTCCCGGTCCTTGGCGAGCGCAGCGACCACCGGCTGCCGGGTCTGTTTGCCGAGTGCGTGCGCCAAAATGGCCACCTGGTCGTAGCCGCGCTGGCGCTTGCGCTTGACGTGCATCGGGACCGGTACGAGCACCACATCAGGTCCAATCGAAGCGCATTCCGAGGCGAGCAATGCGGCAAGCGATGGAGCGCGGGCGGTCTCGCCACCGAATTTGAAACTGTGGACTGCATGACGCAGCCAACCATCGTACGGACCTGCCACCCAGAGCCGGTCGACATCGGCAGGAAGATCGCGGCAGTCGCACGCGGTCCCATGCTGCGGCATGCTGCAGATGGGGCACCGTGGCTCGCTGAACAGTGGCGTTGCGAGCAGGCACTCGCTGCACACCCATCGCCCACGCAATCCGCAGCCGGAGCATCGCGGCGGATAGGCAACCTCCACGATGTTCGTCAAGACGTCACGCAGTCGCGCTCCGCTAAATGAAGCCACGCTGCGTCAACTGAGCAATCGGCAAACAGGCAACAACCGGATCGGCCGAAAGCCGCTCCTCGAAGCGATTGGCCGCGGCCTGGGCATCCCGCAAGATCGCGTGCTCGTCGATACGGGTAAAGACGCCATCCCGATAGATGACGCGTCCGGCCACCATCGTCATGCGAACGTTCTTGCCGGTTTCGGCATAGACGAGGTTGGCGGCAATGTTTCGGGCGGGATGAAGCACCACCGGCGCCATGGGCGGCTTCGTGAGGTCGATCATGATGAGATCGGCCTCCTTGCCGACTTCCAGTGTTCCAACCTTCTGATCGACGCCAAGCACCTGCGCGCCACCGATAGTGGCCATTCGCAACACCTGCCACGCCGGCAGCGGTAACGGGCTGCCAGCCGCTATCTTGGCAAACATCGCGGTCGAGCGCATCTCAGCAAAGATGTTGTGGGAGTTGTTGCCAGCTGCCTGATCCGACCCAAGACCCACGACACCGCCCAGCGAGGCGAAGTGCGCAGCCGGCGGGACGATGCCATCGATCGTGCCAATCGAATTCGTGCAGCACGCCATGGGCGCTCCACGTCGCGCCACCAACTCGATCTCTTCTGGTTCCGCAAAACAGAGATGCGTCGAAATCGTTCCTTCGTCCAGCACCCCAATGGAATCGAGAAATGGAATGGCCCGCATCCCGTAGCGTTGCATGGTGGAGTTGTTCTCCCGAGGGTCCTGCGAGACATGCAAGTGAATCTTCGTGCCCCGCTTGCGGGCTTCCTCCTTCGCCCGCAACAGCAACTCCCTGGACACCATATCGGCCGCAATTGGACCCAGCACGTTCGTGATACGGCCTTCGTCGGTTCCATTCCAGCGGTCGTAGACCGCCAGTTCGTTCTCGAACTCAGCCTCGCCGACGGCAGGATCGAGAAACGCAGGGTCACCGGGCTTCCATCCCTGCTCCATCCAGCGCTCCCGTTGCGACCAGTCGATTTCAGTGATCCCCTGGCACAAGACCGCCCGATTGCCCATTGCTTCGTGCATCGCGGCAATTTCCATCATTGGCGCTTCATAGTCGCCGAACGTGGTCGTACCGTTGCTCACGCCTTCCATCAATGCCAGTGCGGAGAAGAGCGCCGCGTCTTCGTCCGCGATGTGACGCACCATGGGGCCATAGGCGCTCCCCATCCAGGCTTCGACTTCCTGCGCCAGTCCTCGCGCCACCGTGGCTGATGAGTGCATATGCACATCGATCAGGCCAGGCATGACCAGGCAACCGGTGGCGTCGATGATCTGGGCAGGGCGGTCGACCTTGGCAACATCTTCTTCCGGCCCAACCGCCACAATCTCACGTCCCTTGATGGCCACAGCGCCATGCGGGACGAACCCCACGCCCTCACCAGTCATGGTGAACAGGTGCCCCCCACGGATCAGCACGTCGTACACTGGAACTCCTTCGCTTCCGCACTCGCTTCGTCGATGACTATTCTGCCTGTTCTGTGGTCTGGTCGGGCTCCGGGCAACCGAGCTCACGATACATGGCGGTGCTCGACCGAAATCCCATCCAACGGGCTGGAAACGGGAGCGTCCTGGTCTCACGATCCACAAATCCATGTCGCAAGTAGAGGCGACGAGCATCCGGATTGGTGTCCACCACATCGAGCTCGACACCCGATGCCCCAATCGAGCATCCGAGCTGGAACACCGCATCGATGAGCCCGGAACCGACTCCGCGCCCACGCATGTGGTCATCGACGGCGATCAGATCGATACGAATGGTTCCATCCTCGACGTGGCTGTCGAGCAGTTGCAAGAGAACTGCGGCACGAACCGCACCGAAACCCAATTCCTTCCAAAGAAGACCACCGGTGATACCATCGAATGCCGCGCCACCGCGGGACCTGAGTCCTACGACACCAACCAAACAGCCGTCCGCAAACGCGCCAACGACCGAGTCCAGCCGCAATCCCGATTCCAACACGCGTCGCCGTCGCTCTCCGCCAGGAATCGCGAAGCCAAGCTTGCGTGCGAAGGCCTCGTCGATGAGCTCGACGGCCTTTTTTCGGTCTTGCTCGGTGATGCCGACGCAGTACGTTATCGATGGCATATCCATCTACGGGGCTCCAGGTCTGAGGCGCCAGACAACGCAAACGGCCGACGCATGTGCGCCGGCCGAATCACTTGGTGGCGGGGGGGGGATTCGAACCCCCGACCTTTGGGTTATGAGCCCAACGAGCTACCGCTGCTCCACCCCGCGTCACGCTATTCAATTGTACCTGCAATTCCCGAATGGGAGCCGATCTGGGGGGCTCGCAGCGGCCTCGCCTCCCGTGGGGCGACCCCACAGTACTCTCCGGCGCTGCGGTGGGTCACGACCGGGTTCGGGATGGGAC